>CAZKOK010000439.1:0-3953 GCA_964554355.1 uncultured Spirochaetia bacterium
GGATCGCGTCCGCTACGTTGACGGCCTGACGTTATTCAAGACCTAGCTCAGGAACCGGCGGAGTCAAACGGCATTGGCCCGGGCTTTTTGGCGGGAAGCCCGGAAAGCCGCCGCCTGGCTTGTTCCGAGACTGAAAAAGGATACCAGGTTTTTCTGGTGAAAAGCTGTTTATAGTTTTTTATCTTCATTAAAACTGTAATATCCATTTGAACTGAAGATAAGGTGGTCCAGAAGCTTAATACCCAGAATTTCACCCGCTTTCTTAAGCCGCTGGGTTACTTCATAATCTTCCAGAGAAGGCTCCAGATGCCCTGAGGGATGATTATGGGCCGCAATTACCGCAACGGCCCTTTCCTGAATGGGTTCTGCAAAGACTTCGCGCGGATGGACAATTGTGCGGTTGACAAGTCCGATAGATACGACCCTGCATGCAATCACTTCATGAGCGCCGTTCAGCGAAAGGCAGAAAAACATCTCCTGCTTTCTGTCTGCGAAATGAGTCAGGTATTTCATGGCATCACCCGGTGCCTTTATCCGTGAACCTTCGGGACTGAATATTCTTCTGGAAAATTCGATAGCTGCGCATATTATGCCGGCTTTCGCCTTTCCCAGCCCGCTGATTCCAAGAAGATTGTCCATGCCGACTTCAGTCCCGTAATTATCAAGCACAAGCAGGACTTCCTCGGCAAGTGCAGAAATTTTCTTTCCTTTTATGCCGCTGCCCAGAAGAGCGGCCAGCAGATCGGCATCCGAAAGCTGTCCTGCACCGAATGCTATCAGTTTTTCCCTGGGCTGCATGTTATAAACAGATTCTTTTACTTCCATACAGGTATAAACAGCAAAAAGAAAGCTGATGATTTAAAAAAAAGATTTTTTTACGAAAAAGTTCAGCCGGATCTTAACTGTTCTACCCGTGATGAGTTGCAAAATCGTTATAATTTGTCACCAGCTCGATTCTTGTATGACACTTCGTTTTTTTATAGATTTTCAGGGCATGGTTTTTGGCCGTTCCGGGTGAGATAAACAGCTGATCGGCTATTTTTTTGATACTCATTCCCTTTAGCAGAAAATAGAGCACTTCTTTTTCCCGTTCTGACAGCTGATAGTAATCGGCAAAGTCCTGCCGGTAATCCACACCTGAATCGGCGGCGGTATAATCAAGTTCATCTTCGAGATTCGAATCAGGACTTTCGCACATGGTGAATTCAATTGATCCGATTTTAATGATATCGTCGTTTTTAAGTCTGATCTGTTCCTTAACCGGTTCACCGTTTACATATGTCCCGTTCTTGCTCCCCAGATCCATGAGGTAGGGGTCGCCGCGGTGGATAGTAATCTGGGAATGCTTTCTTGATACGGTTGAAGATGACAGAATAAGATCGCAGCCTTCAAGTCTTCCTATTACAAATTTGCCTGTATTGAGGGGGACAATCCAGGGCGAATTGTCTTTCAGTTTTCCCTTAAGGTACCAGGTAGTATCGTTTTCGGCCATAGCCTTTGACTTCCTTATATGAATTTTTCCTTTTTTCTTTATATATTTGTATCATGGTATCGCTATTTTTTCAAATGAAGAATAGTACTTTTATGTGAAAAAATTATGCCAAACAGCACATTCTTTTGTTCCGGAACCAGTGATACTCTTTATCATGACAAGAAAATCGTTGAGAAACAGGAGATTAATATGGGTACAGAATTACATGATATTCCGGAAACAATTATTTCGCACTTAAAAGATGTTTCGGCAACATTCGGTCTTCCGAACGATGAAGAAACAATGGAAAGACTTACAGAAAGCTGGCTTGAAAAGAAAGAAGCATTCGAAGATAAAACTGTTGAAATGGGAATGGATGAAGTAGGCAGCTACGATCACAACGATGAAAGAGCAGCCCTTCTTCTTACTTT
This sequence comes from uncultured Spirochaetia bacterium, assembly GCA_964554355.1. Taxonomy (GTDB): domain Bacteria; phylum Spirochaetota; class Spirochaetia; order CAZKOK01; family CAZKOK01; genus CAZKOK01. The sequence continues at coordinate 1,903 of CAZKOK010000439.1, forward strand.
CTCCGGTTCGCTGATCAGCATTGGTCCTCTTCAGGGCGGATCAAGAAATGTAGAATACACAAGCATCGGCCTCAGGCAGGATGTTCCGGATTCACTTTCAATTGAAAGAACAAACATTGTCAAGGATGTGGAAGTAGGAAAAAGCGTTGAGTTTTCAAACAGCCCGCTTAAAAATACTTCACCTATTTTTAAAATTGTTATATGTCCGGAAACACTTTCTGTTGATGAACAGGAAGACATGCTGAAAGAAACAGCAACTGTAATAGTAGACAGCTTTGTCGGAATGAACAAAGATCTGTTTGCTGACGACGAAGAATAACCGATCCTTTCAACCTGGATGGAGGATGGGATAAAGGCTCTGCCCTGCCCGCAGGTAATACTGCGGGCAGGGCTTTTTTCGGATAATTTACTGAAAATTTAAAAAAAATTGCCAATACATTTAACTGAAGGTTATAATAGGTGTTAGTATATGAATTAATTAGTATCAGAGGTATTCAGATGAAATTTTTTCTGTCATTTATTACCGGATTATTGATACTTAATTCATGCATCACAAAAATGGAAATTGATTCAGGTAAAAGTATTGTATTTTTCGGCGGCCATACTTATCTGAAAGTAAACAGAAGTATCGGCTGGTATGAGGCAAGGAAGAAATGCGAAAGTGTGGGCGGTTATCTTGTCATTCCGGACAGCGATGAAGAAAACAGGGCAATGATTCCTTTGATTGACAGGAGTATTTGGATCGGGCTTTATGATGAGGATAAAAACCGTATATATGAGACAGTGAAAGGTGAAGTTGCAGAGTATACTGCATGGGCTCCCTCCCAGCCCGATTACTGGGAAAATACTCAATTTGTAGCAGGATATAACAGATATGCTGACTGGGTAAAAATCGATGAATGGGATGACTTGGGACCGGAGCCCTGGATTGATGAAAATAGCGGCAGAGGCTGGGGATATATCTGTGAATTTGAGAGGACTCTTTCGGATGATGAAATCAGAATCATGTATTCAAAATTCTATAACTGGTCTGCCCAAAGTGTTTTTCTGATCGGCAGTTCGAGAGAGGGCAGTTCAGCTGTCGCTTTGCAGAGTAATGGCAAAGTTCCGGAAATATCGGAGATACCGGCCGTAAAGGCCGAAATTCTTGAAAAAATCAGTATAGTTACTGTTTTTGATTTCAATGTTGAAAATATTTCGCAATCGGAAGGAAAACTGATATCCGATTTATTCGGCAGTGCGATAGTTTCCAAAAGCAGTCTGAATGTCATCGGCAGAAACCGGCGGGAAAACATACTTGATGAAATGAAGTTTTCCTTATCAGGATGTGTTGATGATTCCTGTCAGCTTGAAGCAGGAAAAATGCTGGCTGCGGATGGAATAATTACCGGAACCGTCGGGATGGCCAGCAGCAGATATATTATTAATGTAAGGCTTCTGGATGTTGAAACATCAGAAGTGCTTTCGACATCCTATAAGGTATTCAAGACCATGGATGAGCTTATCGACAGCTGTGAGGGAATAGCGATTTCGCTGATAAGCGGCTGATAACGGATATACAACACCGCGTTCATTCACAGCTTTGGAGGACGGAACTGTTTATATTGAAGCTTATGCGTTATTTGCTGAAGGTACTTTTGGAATACGGGTAACTTCACCGTAATCAAAAAATTTTTTTTAAATTATTCAGGGTTATCCGGGATCTTACGGATAGCCTTTTTTTTATTATTGTAAACTATTTGACAAATCCCGGGCCGCCGGGAGGAGTCCCCTGAGGACCTCTTTTATTATATGGTGAAGGATTTAAGCAGACGGAATAAAAAGGCCCTGCATATGCAGGGCCTGATTTCTGTTAAATATGGTTTTACTTTATAAATTCCAGTTCTCCAAGGTTGATTCCCTGCCAGCAGTCGTTGAATCCGCAAATGGGGTAGAGCTGGGCTTCCCTTGTATCGGTCCCGTCGTTGTCTGCCAGGGCGATGTTAAAGCCGATAATTTTAAGTGAGGTGGCTGCTGATTTCATTTCAATCTTGAATTCAAGCACCTTTCCG
>CAZKOK010000440.1:0-3948 GCA_964554355.1 uncultured Spirochaetia bacterium
GGAAAATCAGGGACGAAGTAGGGTTCCCGCTTATCATCCGCCCCAGTTTCACACTCGGCGGACAGGGCGGAAGCATAGCCTACAGCCAGGACGATTACGAAGATCTTGTTCAGCGCGCGTTCGACGAAAGCCCGGCACATGAGGCTTTGATAGAGGAATCGCTTATCGGCTGGAAAGAGTTTGAAATGGAAGTAATGCGCGATGCAGCTGATAATGCGGTAATAATCTGTTCCATTGAGAATATCGATCCGATGGGAATTCATACCGGCGATAGTATTACGGTTGCTCCTATTCAGACCTTGTCGGACAAGGAATACCAGAAAATGCGGACTGCCGCCATCGAGGTCCTGCGGGCGATCGGAGTTGACTGCGGCGGTTCAAATGTCCAGTTTGCCGTAAAGCCGGATACAGGCAGGATGGTTATTATCGAGATGAATCCGCGTGTTTCCCGTTCTTCCGCCCTTGCATCCAAGGCGACTGGATTCCCAATTGCCAGGGCCTCCGCAAAGCTTGCCGTCGGTTTCACCCTTGATGAAATCATGAATGAAATTACCGGCAAGACGGTCTCCTGTTTTGAGCCGGTTCTCGATTATGTTGCGGTAAAAGTTCCGCGTTTCGAGCTTGAAAAATTCCCTCTGGCCTACAGGGAACTCGGTACCCAGATGAAATCGGTAGGAGAATCTCTTGCACTTGGACGTACGGTAAATGAAGCAATGAACAAGGCTATCCGGGCGGCCGAGAACGGTTATGACGGACTGCAGGAACTTAAAATCGGCTATGACGGCCTTGATAAAATGCTTAATACCCTGCATCCCTTAAGGATTTTTGCAATTTATACAGTACTTAAGCGCGAAGGGAAAAAAGCCCTTAAAAGGATAAATGAAGTCACAGGTTTTGATCCATGGTTTCTTCATAACATGCTCGAACAGATTGCCCTGGAAGAAAGACTGGATGAAGAAGGGCTTACTCCCGAACTGCTTATGGAGGCAAAGAAAACAGGTTTTTCAGATGTTTTTATCGGCAGGAAAAAAGGCCTGAATGCAGATCAGGTGCGGGAGCTTCGCGAGAAAAACGATATCAATTCAACCTATCATTTTGTGGATACCTGCGCAGGAGAATTTTCCGCCAGAACACCCTATTTTTATTCAACCTGGGGTGAAATAAATGAAGGTGAGGGTTTCGGTGAAAAGGCTGTAATAATACTTGCTTCCGGTCCCAACAGGATTGGCCAGGGGCTTGAATTTGACACCTGCTGCACTCTGGCATCCCTTGGATACAGGAAAACAGGGCGGAAAACAATTCTTGTTAATTCGAATCCCGAAACAGTTTCAACCGACTTCAATATATCGGACAGGCTTTATATCGAACCCCTTCTTCCCGAAGAAGTTATCGAAATAATGAAAAAGGAAAAGACCCGCGATGTTGTTGTTCAGCTGGGAGGACAGACTCCTCTTAACATGGCCGATAAAATTGAAGCATGGGGCGGAAATATCATCGGGACTTCGGTTAAAAGCATTTTCGATGCAGAAGACCGCGGACTATTCAGCGCAATAATTAAAAAACTCGGGCTGCGTCAGCCTGATAACCGAATGGCCGCAAATACTGCTGAAGTTGTCAGATATTCCGAAGAAGTTGGATATCCTGTTCTGCTGCGTCCTTCATTTGTTCTGGGCGGAAGGAGTATGTTCATTGCCTACAACAGGGAAGAACTGAACGAATTTCTTGGCAAGGGTGTTGAGATGTCCGAAGCAAGGCCCGTACTTGTGGATCGGTTTCTTGAAGATGCATTTGAGTATGATCTTGATGCCCTCTGTGATGGCGAAAATGTCTATATCGCGGGAATTATGCAGCATATCGAGGCAGCAGGTATACATTCAGGCGACAGTGCATGTGTTTTCCCGCCCTATAAATCAAATGAGCAGATGGACAGGGAGATGATCGATGCGACCATTGCCATTGCGCGGGAAATCAATGTCCAGGGATTTATCAATATTCAGTATGCCGTTAAAGATAACAAACTTTTTATTCTGGAAGTAAATCCGAGGGCAAGCCGCACGATTCCGTTCCTCTCAAAGGCCTCAGGCGTAAATCTTGTTGACGCTGCCGTACAAATCTGGCAGGGAAAGGACCTTGAGAAACAGGGGCTGACAAAAAAGGGTGTCGGCATCGGAAGCTGTAAAACGATATGGGCCGTTAAGGAAGCGGTATTCTCGTTTGAAAGATTCAGAACGACAGACCCTCTGCTTGGTCCTGAAATGAAGTCCACAGGTGAGGTTATAGGCACAGGGGATACTTTCGGAGAAGCCTTTGCAAAAGCCCAGGCCTCGGTAGGCACAATGCTTCCGAAAAAAGGAAAGGTCTTTGTTTCAGTACATAGAAAAGACAGGACAACGATCCTGCCGGTAGTAAAAGACCTTATTGCCATGGGCTTCAGCATCTGCGCGACAAGGGGAACAGCTGAGTTTCTTTTCGAGAACGGAATTATGGCCGAAGTAATCCTTAAAATCGCCGAAGGTCATCCCAATGTAATTGATCATATGAAAAGCGGAACAATTGATCTTTTAATAAATACTCCGCTTGGGCAGTTTTCGCAGAAAGGCGATCAGGAAATAAGGATTGAAGCAGTCCGCAGGAGAATTCCCTATACAACAACGACTTCGGCTGCAGCGGCTGCGGTTCAGGGTATAAAATATCTTCAGGAAGAACAGATAGAAGTGAGGCCGCTGCCGGGGTATACAAAATAACGGGAAAAGCTGTTATTTTCCGATTTTGAAGGTATCCAGGAATTTTTCTATATCGAAATGGTTCTCGAACAGTTCATGTATCTCATCGATTTTTGTTGAGTCAAACAGCTGAAGTTTGGTGCTTTCAAAACAGTTCAATACAATCTTTTCCGATGCGGCAGTATCAGAGTTAACAACCAGAGCAGGAATTCCCGATTCCTTTATTGCTTTTTCAAGAGATTTCTCAAGGCTGAACGATTCCCCGCAGGTCAGGATAAGGCCGCCAAGACCGTTTTTGTCATGGTTTTCCTTTTTCGCAAGATAATGCCTGTTGTACCTGAGAATATTGTGTATTGTTGATCTGGATGTAATCCCGATCAGAACAAGTGTATTTTCATCCAGGTACTTTGACGGCCGCAGATATTTCCAGGGCAGGGATATTACCCGGATATTACCGCAGGGTTTCTGCCATCTGGATGATTCTGTATCGCCTATTACCCTGGGGTTCAGGAAATGTTTTCTGATTACATTCATGGAAGGTTTGTAAAGGTCATCAATTTCCGGGAAATATCCGAAAATTCTGAGTTTATTTTCAAATATGAAATGTTCATTAAGAAGATCTTCGGTTATATAGTGTTTTACTGTATCGACCTTTTCCGGAATCAGCTTATTAAAGATAATTCCGCGAAGACGGCTTTTTTTATATTTGAAATAGGACAGGTCAACTTCAAGCATATCAAGAGCTTTGCCGATTCCTCCTCCGGAAAGGTATAAAATGTCTGCATCTATCAGATTGCAGACATCAGCATTGGACCAGCCGACAATACCGCCGACACCGGGATGTCCGGTCCCTTCGGCAATTATAATTTCCTTATGTGACAGTTTTTTAAAAGCAGTAAGAATTTTGTCTCCTAATTCAATTGTCCCGGCATTTCTGTCGGACTCATCAAGATATTTTTTGGTAAATCCTGACCCAAGTCTGACCGGGCTTATGCATTCCAGGTCAATGTCGGGAATTCCTCCGAATTTTTCAATGATAAGCGCATCCTTGTCCACGCGCTTTCCGTCTCCGAGTTCAATAAGTTCCTGGCCGACGGGTTTTATGTATCCCAGTTTTTCCGGAGGAAGGTATTTCTGCAGCGAGGAAAGCAGGCCGAGACTGGTAATCGTTTTACCGGCATGTTGTCTGAAACCTGATACATAAATAATTAATGGAGCCATATCT
>CAZKOK010000441.1:0-3919 GCA_964554355.1 uncultured Spirochaetia bacterium
GTTGTAAATTTTTTTTATTCACATAATGCGACAGCCTCGGAGGGAGCGGGTGGCTTTAGAATGTCAGTTTCATTGTAATTACAGTCAGCTCTGACTGGACGATCTGATGCACGTTTGATTCGAATTTGACATTTACGTTTTTGCAGGCATCGGAAAGATAGGACAGATAATACATTCCAAGTTCCGTGTTCGTCTGAACATCCGCAATATCATTATAAAAATCGGTAAGTGTCTTTTCCTTGATTTCGAGAGTCTTTTTGGCATTTATTTTTTCGCGCATTGCATTATATTCCGATTCCTTGTTGAATATGGTAATTTCAACCATCTGCCCGCCGGACCGGCTTTGCAGGCGCCAGGACAGATAGACCCTCTCATCATTCCTTTCCAGTTCCTTGATCAGTTTTGATCTGAGCACCTGGTCAAAAAGCAGGTTGTCGATATTCAGCTGTCTCTTATATATTTTTTCGGCATATGAAAGAAGATTCGTATTTTCTGCCTGTGACAGAAGTTCAAGAATCATGAGAGAAATATATTCGCCGATCTTCGCCTTTTCAATATACTGTTTCAGAACTTCACACATATCATTAAGCAGAAAAACATAATCCTTGCTGCCCTGATTTCTTGAAAGTATAAACCAGATCAGAGGTCTGAGTTTTTTCAGAAATTTCTCCGACGTCAGGAGCTGAATATTTTTTTCTTCAGCAATCAGTTTGGTGTTTTCGTTTATTTCTTCTCTTAACGGATCGAGTATTTCATCCTCAATTTCTGCAATTTCACTTCTTTTCTGTGTAAGAACTTCATGAAGATAGCTGTCGTTTATTTTTGTCCGCTGGTCTATGATATGGCCGGGGTTATTTCTGTTCCATGAAATTATCAAATCAGATTTTACAAGAATATCAAAAACATCAGAATCAAATCTTTCATACAGTATTTCAAAAATAATTACCTTGGTAATATCAATTATTTCCTGACGTTTTGAAAGGAACTCTGTTCTTGATATTTCTATCTTTGAAACATAATTGATATTCATCATCTGCTGGACTGTTGAAGGAGATATCTGCGTAAGCCCGATCCCGTATGCTTCCATGTTGTCGGCAGTTTTAAATTTATTGAGTTTCTTTTTATTTCTTATGAAAAAATTCAGTCCGTCTTCTGTAAGTATTATTTTAAGCGGAAGATCCAGCGGTGCTTTCTTTTTTGCTTCAGACATAAAACTCCCCGAGTCCTGTAATTACCAGTGGTTGTAAGATCTGACATCTTTCAGCTGTTTTCTGTCCTGGATAAAAGTATCCACTTCAGGAACGCCGACAAGAAGCAGCATTACAATTCGCATTGAATAAGGCGCAGTAATAAGCTGCTTCATTTCCTCTTCCTTGAAAGTTGTTATTACACAGGAACCAAGTTTCTCTTCTGTTGCCTGAATCATCATGAAAGAGACAGCGAATGTAATATCAATCGGATAAGAGAGCTGACCATTGGGCATTTTATAATCAATATTTGTAGTGCATGCGGCAATTACACAGGAGGCCTCTCCTACATGCGTCTGGCCGTAAGCAATATCCATTGCCCTCTGAATCAGCTGCGGATCGTCAAGCACAACAAAGCGCCAGGGCTGCCTGTTTTTTGCAGAGGGAGCTCTTCGGCCTGCATCAACAATCCTGTCAATCACTTCTCTGTCCAGCCTTTCTCCCGTAAATTTCTTTGCGCTTGCCCATTTTTCCAAATGCGGTAATAATGCCATTGCCTATCCCCTAATAATTATCATAACAACATTTACAATTATACCCGATAAATAATCAATATGAAAAGGATTTCTTTTCTTCTTGACCAATACAGCTCATTTTCATACTGTAATAAGATGAAACAGAAAATTCTGATCTGTTCACTACTATTACTTTCGGCCGGAATTCTGTTTTCTCAATCACTAATATCAGATCAGATTACCGCTGTTTATGACGACATCATGAAGCTTGGGGAATTCTATCCGAGAATTGAAGGCTCTGCAGCAGAAAACTCTGTTAATGCATATATCAAAGAGAGGCTTAAAAACCTCAATATCCCCTATAGCGATATAAAATACAACAGAATTGATTCCCTTCACAGCTTTTCGGGAGGAATAGACGTAATACTGGAGGGAAACAACAAATCCGAACTCCTTTTTATAATACCGATTGATCATGATATTAGTGCCCGGCCCGGGCAGGAAGGATCTGTAAATATTGCTCTCGGGCTTTATCTGATAGAAAAATATTCATCAGCTATACCGGCAATTACACTCCACTTTGTTTTTCTGGGAGGAGAACACAACAACCCGGACCAGGTCCCGATCGGAACAAGGAATTTTCTGTCGGGTTTTTTCCCTGACACACCAGCGGCTGCATTGTATCTTGATATAGCTTATCCCTCCGATGTTATCGAATTGAGGGTTTCCGGAAAAAACCTTTCCGCTCCGTTCTGGCTGATCCAGAGATGCGACAGCGCTCTGCGTCAGGCAGGTATTTATTCAAAACTGATGAATAATGAAATCCATGCATACAGACTTGGAATCGCCGGACTCAATTCTTCAATAAATGCCTTTCTGCAGGAAGAAATTCCCGGTATTTATCTTTCCGCCGGGAAAGTCCTTAACGGGGCAGCATGGAAAGACTGGCTTTTCAGCATGAGTATTTTTCTTGACGCCTTTATCCAGAGTAATTCTGAAGGATTTATAGAAGAATGGGACAAAAATTACCTGTATTTTCAAAGCCGCTTTTTTTCATATCTCGTGTCTGAACCTGTATATCTGTCATCACTGCTGGTATTTTTTGCACTTATCATTATTTACCCGATTATCCAGAAAAAAAGATTTCTGAAACATCTGAAAACACTCGGACTTAACGGGAACTATGTCCTGTTAAGCATTCTGGGTGCAGCTGCGGTATCTGCAATTGTTATGCTGTTCAGCAATCTGCTGATTCTTATACGCGGGACTAAAGAGATAATCTGCCAGTTCCCGGTTATTTCAATCATAATGCAGACAGTATCAATTGCATTTCTGACTTTTGTTTTTGTCAGATGGATTATACCGTCACCCAGGAACGGCAGTTTCTATACGGCATTTGCGCTTTTGCTTCTGCTTGCCGAAATATTTGTTGTCGCATTTTTTGATATCAGCTTCACATATTCCTTTGTATGGGCATTTTTATGGGTCTTTCTCTTTTCGGCGGCAAAATCACCAAAAATAAAAACTGTCTGTATAATTATCGCCCCCGTGCTGATAATTGCCAGTATCGCAGATTTTGTTCTTCTGGATTCTGATTCCCTTAAATCCCTGCTTTTAATTAATCCCTTTCCGGGAAGCATAATATGGGGCCTGATAATTCTGCCGTTTGTAATGCTTTTCATCAGGCTGAGGCTTTTAAATTTCAGGTCATCAAGAACAACCAGGATTATTTCCGGCAGTATTTATCTTGCTTTTCTTTTTATCTACTCGGCGCTTCTTCTTTTTACTACACCCGCCGGCAATACTGTTTACCTGAATGAAATAATCAATTCTTCTGACAGCACAAGAACTGCATCCCTGCGGGGAGATTTTCCTCTTGGTAAATCCATAATTCCTGACGGATTTGTAAAGGAAAACAGATTTCTGTATACCTCTGGGCTTCCGTATCCTGAAAATGGACCGGAAATAAAAAAGGCTGAAAAAGAGTTTCTGTCAAGAAGAAAACTGTCATTCCTGATACATTTCCCGGGAACCCCTGACAGGATATCGTTTTCTTTACATGTTCTGGAAGACATACTTGTTTATGATTCCAATCTCCCGTTTGTGATAAATCCTCAGGACAACAGCGCTGATATAATAATTGGAAGAACGCCGCCCAATCCACTCACAGTTGAAGTCCTTGTCCCTGATACTTTTTCCGGAATAGCAGTTATTAAG
>CAZKOK010000442.1:0-3901 GCA_964554355.1 uncultured Spirochaetia bacterium
ACCGAATCGATTCCTTTTGATGTAATCCAGCCCGGTTTTTCGCTGCTGATGCATTTTTCAAGCGTTTCCAGATCAGCCCCGACAAGAATTGTGCCGTGGTGCATGACCCTTGTTTTAATGTAGCGGAATGCATTTCCGGAAAATTTCCGGCCTCTTAGAAAAAGGTCCCCTCTCTGACCTGGTTCGGCATAAATGCCGTTTTTCCGGAAGGCCCCGGCCAGAAATTCCGTATTCCTGCTTCTGATAAAACCTTCCCTGCTTCCAATAAAGCCGTAGTTGAGGTTTCCAAAATCATGATATACCGTACCGCCGCCGCTGAATCTTCTGATAAAGGGTATTTTTTTCTCAATACAGACCTCCGGTGTGCATTCGAGCAGCGGGTTCTGGTACCTTCCGATTATTACGGAAGGCCTGTTTATGTATAAAAAAAGCGCTTCTGCATCATTTGCGGTACAGTCAAGCAATGCTCTTTCTGCAGCCAGATTAAAACAGGGATCATTTGAACGGGAAAAATAGATTATTCTGGTCATTTATATACGCACCTGTCTTCTTTCCTTATATCTCATAAAAAGCAGATTAACCCTTGAAGAACAGCCAAAAACCAACTATTCTGTGTCTGATCAAAAAATTGCAGGATATTTGTACCGGAATTCAGAATTTTTAAAACCGGCATTTTCCATTATAATATCAGGAGTTTGCGAAAATGAGTATTGATATTAAGAATTTACATCCTCTGGAAATAAAAGTTTTACTGTCGGACCTTGATGAATTGTCAGTTGACATCCTGATTGAAAAGCTTGGGTTCAATATCGGTCAGTGCAATCAGGCATTAAGCTGGCTGTCCGGCAAGGGGCTCGTGCAGGAGACCAGCAGGGAAACTGCCGTAATATATGAAATGACGGAAACCGGAAAAATCCATCGTGATGAGGGCACTCCGGAAGAAAGAATAATTGACTTACTGAAAAAAGGCGATTTCACCCTGCCGGAAATAGCCGCGCAGCTTAAAATTGAAAACAAGGACGCCGGTTCCGCATTCGGAATCCTTTCAAAAGAAAATATAGTAAAGATGAATGAAAGCAAGCAGGCCGGTCTTGTCTCTGAAAAGCCTTCTCCCAGAATGGCTGCAATACGGGTAATTCTTGAAAAAACAAAAAATCAGAAAACCATCCCCGAAAAAGGACTAAGCAGCGAAGAATTATCCGTAATCCAGACCATAAGCAAAAAACGCGGTGCCGCTGACTGCACTTTTAAAATGTCCGAAAAGGAAATAGTTAAGTATAAAAAAACTCCGGCAGCCGTAAAAGCCGCCGAAGAAATCAAAAAAGCAGGCATTACGGGAAATGAAATCGGAGCGATAACGCCGGATGTCCTGTCATCGGGAAGCTGGAAAGGCAAATCATTCAGGCCTTACAACATCCAGATACCGGCAAACCGGGTCCTTCTTGGAAGGAAAAACCCCTATTGCGAATATATCCAGACAGTCAAGGACAAACTTGTATCTCTAGGCTTTGAGGAATTTGACGGGTCTCTTGTGGAAACGGAATTCTGGAACGGCGACGCGCTTTTTATGCCCCAGTTTCACAGCGCCAGAGACATTCATGATGTTTATTATGTAAAGAACCCCGACCATGCAAAAGAAATAGAACAGCCGTATCTGGACCAGGTCGCTTCGGCACATGAAGACGGCTGGAAAACCGGCAGCCGCGGATGGAGATACAAATTTGACAGAAATTTCACCCGGCGTCAGGTATTAAGGAGTCAGGGGACCGTTCTATCGGCAAAACAGCTGCCCAAAGCAAAGGTCCCGGGCAAGTATTTCGGGATCGTGCGCTGTTTCCGTTACGATCAGGTCGATGCGACGCACGGAGCGGATTTTTACCAGACTGAAGGGATTGTCCTTGGAAAGGACGTAAACCTCTGCACATTACTCGGCCTTTTGAAAATGTTTGCTGTCGAGGTTGCCGGGGCCGAAGATGTCAAATACGTTCCGGGATATTTTCCTTTCACTGAACCCTCAATAGAAGTCCATATCAAGCATCCTGTTCTTGGATGGTTCGAACTGGGCGGAAGCGGTATTTTCAGACCTGAAGTTACAAAACCTCTGGGCATCGACGTGCCTGTTCTTGCCTGGGGTCTTGGAATTGACAGGATGGCAATGATGCAGCTGGGCATAAATGACATGCGTGACCTTTTTACAAATGATATCGAAAGTGTGCGAATGAGAAGGAGTAAAAGCGATGCCTAAAATTGAAGTTAACAAAGACTCTCTGATGAAATATATAAATAAAAAACTCTCGCTTGAAGAACTTGAAGAGGTTTTTCCTGCAGCAAAAGCCGAACTTGACGATGTAATCGAGGATGAAGGAATAATAAAAGTCGAACTCAATGATACAAACCGGCCGGATCTCTGGTCGACTGCAGGCCTCGGCAGGCAGCTGAGGGTTTATCTTGGGGGCCAGAGACCATCTTATCCGTTTTTCTCCTCCAAAGATAAAAAACAGGACACTGCCGGCAGACAGATTATCGTTGATAAAAAACTCAGGGAAATCCGTCCCTATATCGCAGGATTTGCCGTTAAGGGAAAGAAAATTGATGAAACAACATTGCTGGACATTATCCAGACCCAGGAAAAACTCTGCTGGAATTACGGCAGAAAAAGAAACTCCATAGCCATGGGCGTTTACAGAAATGATATGTTTTCATACCCGGTAAATTACACGGCAGCCGATCCTGATAAAACCCGGTTCGTCCCGCTTGGAATGGAAAAAGAGCTTTCGCTGCGCGAAATAATAAAGGAACATCCGAAGGGTATTGAATTCGGCGGCATAGTCGCAGATTTTCCCCTTTTTCCGTATCTTACAGGCGCCGAAGGCGGGACTCTGAGTTTTCCCCCTGTAATAAACAGCGCGGAAATAGGCGCCGTCGAAACAGGAGACAGCAATCTGTTTATAGAAATGACCGGAACGGATATCTATTCCCTGATTACAGCATGTTCCATTGTTGCCTGTGATTTTGCCGATTCGGGATTTGAAATACTTCCGGTTGAAATCGTTTATCCGTACGATACTCCGCTTGGAAAATCTGTTGTTTGTCCCTGTTATTTCCAGGAACCTGCCGAAGTCGATCTTGAATTCAGCAATAAAATGCTCGGTGTTTCCTTAAGCGAAAAGGAAAGCACAGCAGCACTCGAAAGGATGGGTGTTGAAGTTACTTCTTCAGGGCAGAAAATATTAATACGGGTTCCCGAATACAGAAATGATTTCCTTCACCCTGTAGATGTCGTGGAAGACATAATGATCGGCCGGGGCATGAACAGCTTTGTCCCCGAAATGCCTTCGGATTCGACAATCGGCCGCTATACTGCAATGGATGAATTCACCCGGAAAATCAAGGATATAATGATAGGCCTCGGATATCAGGAAATGATTTTCAATTATCTGGGATCGGGAAAGGATTATATTGAAAAGATGAATATCGATTCATCAGGATTTATTCAGATCGCCAATCCGATGTCTGAAAATTATGAATTTGTGCGCAAATCCGGGATTCCCGCGCTTCTTCAGTCCGAAGCGGTATCCGGAAATGCTGTATATCCTCATTATATATTTGAAACCGGGAAAACCGCAGAGCTTGATGATAAAACGGTTTCAGGCACTGTTACAGGAAACACCCTGTCCTTTATGACAGCAGATCGTAATACCGGATACAACTCTGTACATGCTCATGTTAATGCTCTTATGTTTTACCTTAGCAGGGAAATAAAACTTGATGAATTCACAGACCCGCGATTTATTCCCGGAAGGGCTGCTGAAATAAGCTATAATAAAAAGAAAGCCGGAATATTCGGCGAAATACATCCGGAAGTACTTGAAAACTGGGGAATCCAGACACCCTGTGCTGC
>CAZKOK010000443.1:0-3894 GCA_964554355.1 uncultured Spirochaetia bacterium
TATCAGGAAGACCGTTTTGTCTGATGATTGCGGAAAGAAGGGCTTTTATGTTTTCCGAGACAGTCTTCAGGACCAGATTATTGCCGTTGCGGAATACCTGCACTTTCATTCTGCTGCCGGGCGAAAGATCAAGATCAGAACTGAAAGTTATAATCTTCCCTTTTATACTGCCTTTCCAGCCGGTACCTTCTCTGGAAATAACCTTTAGTTCGGCAATATCGCCGGTTTTGAGATTATGCAGTTTGTCTTCAGGATTTGCGGTTTTAATTGTATGTACATTTATTACCTTCATACAAAAAAACCCTCCTGAAAAGGAGGGTATCTGAATTATTCTTTTCTGTCACTACGCTTGATAATAAGCTCTTTGATTTTGGCTGATTTTCCGACACGGTCTCTGAGATAATAGAGTTTTGCACGTCTGACTTTACCCTTTCTGACAACCTCAATATTGGCAATTTTGGGTGAATGAAGAGGGAAAATTCGTTCAACACCTACACCGTAGCTTATTTTACGTACGCTGAAAGTTTTTGAAAGACCGGTATTATTTTTGGCAATGCAGATCCCTTCAAAAACCTGGATTCTTTCTGTAGTCCCTTCAATTATCCTGTAATGTACTTTGATAGTATCACCAATACGAAATTCAGGAATGTTTTCTTTAAGCTGTTTGCTTTCAATCGCTTTTATCATTTCCATTTATATCCCCTTGCGGTTTATTTATCAGTTCCGGTCTGTTGATCCGGGTTTTTTCAAGCCGTTTATTATAACGCCATTCTTCGATTTTTGCATGATTACCGGAAAGAAGTATTTCAGGAACTTTTCGCTTTCTGAAAACTTCAGGTCTGGTATAATGAGGGTACTCCAGGAGTCCGTCGGTAAAGCTCTCCTCCTCCAGAGATTCCTCTTTAATAACGCCTTCAATCAGACGGTATACGCTGTCTATTATCACAAGGGCTGCAATTTCACCTGAAGACAGAACATAATTACCAATGCAAAGCTCTTCACATTTATACTCTTCTATCAAACGAAAGTCAATTCCCTCATAACGCCCGCAGATAAAAACAAGCTCCTGCTCATGTGAAAGCTCAAGGGCTTTTTCCTGGCCGAAAATCTTCCCGGACGGAGAAGGTACAATTATTCTTTTGCCGGCGGCAGAAATTGAATCAAGGGCTGAAGCAATAGGTTCAGGCTTCAGCACCATTCCTGCTCCGCCGCCGTAAGGTGCATCATCACAGGTTTTATGTCTGTCCAGAGCAAAATCCCTGAAATTTATCAGTGATAAATCAATTATTCCCTTTTCAACAGCCCTTTTCATGATTGAATTTGAAAAATATGAGTCAATAATATCAGGAAAAAGGCTTAATACATAAAATTTCACTGCAGTAATACATCATTCAATAAAATTATTGTCCGGTTTACAGGATCCGTATTTCCGATAAACTGATTAATAAACGGCACCATAAATACCGAATCATCTTCTTTCCGGACTTCCAGATAGTCCTTGATTCCGTTATTCCATACAGATATAACCGTACCTACTTTGGCTCCATTGAAAACAAGACTGCAATTCACAAGATCTGCTTGGTAGAATTCCCCTTTTTTAAGAGGAGCAGCATTCTTTCTTTCAACATAAATTTCACAGCCGGAAAAGAGTTTGCCCTTTTCCGGACTATCAACTCCTTCCAGCTTAACAAGAATATCCCTTCCGGCCTTTTTCACTTCTTCAACAGACATTTGACTGTCCCGACCGTTTTTTCTGATAAAAACGTGCTTAAGGGAGAAAAAATGGCCGGTTTCGCCGGAAAAACTCATTACCTTAAGAAAACCTTTTATGCCGTGAGGCGATCTGATCTTTCCTATTGCCAGAAGGTCCATTTTTAATCAAGAATTTCCAGAACAACCCTCTTTCCGCTTTTTGTTGCAGCTGCCGAAAGAATTGTTCTTATTGATTTGGCAATCCTGCCGTGTTTGCCGATAACCTTTCCAATATCATTCTCTGCAACCCTGAGTTCAAGTATTGTGGATTTCTCACCTTCAATAACATTCACGGCAATACTATCCGGTTCATCAACCAGCGCACTTGCAATATATTCAACAAGTTCTTTTTCCATTATTCACCTCCGAACAGGTTCAAAAATCAGGCATTCAAAATTACGGCAAATACCTTGCCGCTTAAAAACGTTATTTCATAATAAATATGAATAGACCGGCTTGCTTACAGCTTATGAGATGAAAATTTTTATTTTGTTAAGCAGCCTTTTGACAGTTGGTGTAGGTCTGGCGCCTTTTGAGAGCCACTCCTTAACTCTGTCTTCTTTAACGCTAAGCTGATTTTCTTCCTTTTCAATCGGATGATAAAGTCCTACTTCTTCAATTGTTCTTCCGTCGCGCGGGTTTCTGGAATCTGTCACTACAATCCGGTAAAAGGGCCTTTTTTTTGTCCCGAACCGTTTCAGTCTGATTTTAACGCTCACTCGAACCTCCTGTTTGTGCTTCAGTTACTGCCAAGCTGTGACAACATATTCGCCTGGTATTTCTTATTTTTTGCAACTTTCTTCATCGTAAGCCGCATTTTTTCAAATTTCTTAAGAAGCCTGTTTACATCAAAAACTGCAGTTCCGCTTCCTTTGGCAATCCGCTTCCTTCTGGAAGGACCGATTATCCTGTGGTTTCTGCGTTCTTTTAATGTCATTGAAAGAATAATGGCTTCTTCTTTTTTAAGCTCTTTTTCGTCAATGTCATCTTCAGAAATATTCCCTTTGGCTCCGGGAATCATTTCGATTAATGACTGAAGACTACCCATCTTTTTAATTCTTGTAAACTGCTCAAGATAATCTTCAAGCGTAAAAGTGGAAGATTCCATTTTTTTCTGAAGTTTTTCGGCTTCATCGGCTTCAATGGTTTCCTGCGCCTTTTCCACAAGCGTTACAACGTCACCCATTCCAAGTATTCTTGATGCAATTCTGTCGGGATAAAAGGGTTCTATATCATCGGGTTTTTCACCGACACCTGTAAATTTTATGGGTGCGCCGGTTATGGTTTTAATTGACAGGGCGGCGCCGCCGCGTGTATCGGAATCAAATTTGCTTAATATGACACCGCTGATACCGATTTCTGTATTAAATTCCTTTGCAATATCAACAGCATTCTGGCCCGTCATTGCATCCGCAACAAGAAGGGATTCCACAGGAGATGAAATTTTATGTATTTCCTTTATCTCTTTCATCATGACTTCATCAAGATGAAGCCGTCCTGCTGTATCAATGATTACGGTATTGAACTGATTCTTTTTAGCATGAGCAAGAGCATTTTTTACGACCTTGCGGGGGTCTCTTGTATCTTCGGAATAGACATCAACTCCGGTCTGTTCTCCAAGTACCTGGAGCTGCTTTACAGCAGCAGGACGTACGAGGTCAGCTGCAACAAGCAGTGGTTTCCTGCCCTGCTTTTTCAGAAGTTTTCCAAGTTTTGCAGCCTGGGTTGTTTTACCGGAACCCTGAAGGCCCATCATGAGGATTACAGACTGTGTATCGGGACCTTTAAGTTCAAGTTCCTGCCGTTCATCCCCAAGAAAAGAGACTATTTTATCGTAAATGATTTTAACAAACTGCTGACCGGGGTCAACGGAACGAAGGACTTTCTCTCCCTGGGCTTCTTCTATTGTATGATTAACAAATCGTCTTACAACGCGTAAATTTACGTCAGCCTCGAGCAGTGCGAGTTTTATCTGCTCAACGGCATCCTGAATGTTTTTTTCGGAGATCTTTCCTTTTCCGCTTACATTCCTGATGATATCTGAAAATTTCTGTGTCAGTCGGTCAAACATATGATTCTCATAAAAATATTATAATCTTTTCCGTGCACAACGGGAAAATCCTGCACGAAAAAAAAAATTCT
>CAZKOK010000444.1:0-3866 GCA_964554355.1 uncultured Spirochaetia bacterium
GAGATGCTTCAGGACCGGAGCTGCCGGATTATCGATGAAATCGGGGACCGCCTGGATATCCATGCAGAAAGCACCATTAAAAAAATCAGAAATTCACGTCTGAATGATTCAGTAACTGTTACTCTTTCCTGAAAGTTTTTACATTTTTGTATATCTTCTCTTCTCAATATTCAAATGCCGGAAATATGTTCAAGAATATTCATAAAAGATATTGTGGTATGCCGGTTTCCGTTATAACATTAAGAAAAATGTTTTTTGTTAAAATTATGGAGGAGAATTATGAAAAAACTTTTTTATCTGGCGCTGCTTCTGCTTGCTGTCGGTCTGGTTTTTACCGGCTGTAAAAAAAAGCCTGAACTTGGAACTGAAGAGAATCCGATTATCTGGGCTTTTGTTCCGTCAGGTGAGAACGAAAGAATTATGACCGGTGCTGATGAGCTTGGAAAGCTGGTGCAGGAAAAAACAGGGTATTATATCAAAACTATTGTTGCTACTTCCTATCCCGGTGTAATCGAAGCTCTCGGTACTGATCCACCAAATGCCCATATGACATCTCTGGCAACTTTTTCTTATGTCAAGGCGTCAAGTTATGGTTATGCACATGTAAGACTTGTTGCTGTTCGTTACGGCAGCGCATTCTACACAGGACAGATTATTGCCGGTGCTGATACAGGGATTACAAAGCTTGAAGATATCGCCGGAAAGACTTTTGCCAGACCGGATGAAGATTCTACCAGCGGCTGGATTATCCCAAGGATAACTCTGAAGGCGGCTGGGGTTGATACAGAGAATGATCTGAAAGTGAAGGATGCAGGAAGTCATGATAATGTAGTAATCGCAGTATATTCAGGAGAAGCTGACGCCGGAGCTACATTTGTGGATGCCAGAAATAATGTGGAAGATGAGTATCCTGATGTAAAAGAAAAAGTTATAGTTATTGCAGAATCCAAACCAATTCCGAATGATGGTGTCCAGTTCAGTGACAAAATGGACAAGGAAATGGAAGATAAAATAGTACAGGCGCTTCTTGAAATTTCCGCTACCGATGAAGGAAAGGAAGCCCTGAATATTGCTTATGAATGGAATGAACTTATCGAAAAAGATGATTCATTTTATGATCCTTTCAGGCAGGTTCTGCAGGCATCAGGCATATCAATTGATGAATTAAGTGATTAAAAAAAACAAAAGACATCGAAGGGAGGCTAAGCCTCCCTTTTTTGGAGATTGATTTATGTTGGAAGTAAAAAATCTTGGAATGGTTTATCCTGATGGTACCAAGGCGTTGAAGAATGTAAGCTTTTCAGTTGATCCCGGAGAATTTCTTGTAGTGATAGGATTAAGCGGTTCCGGTAAATCAACCCTTCTTAGATGTATTAATCGTCTGCTCGATCCTTGTGAAGGAGATATTTTTCTGAACGGGGAAAATGTTGCAGATATTCGTAATAAAGAAAGAAAGATTGAAGAAGCAAAAAGGGTAAAAGAAGATAATAAATTCAGGGGGGAAAAGGAGCGGGAAAAAGTAAGGAAAAAAGAAGAAGCCGAAAAATTAAAAGAAGAATACACATTGGCAAAAGAAAAGCTGAAAGAAGAAATAAGAAATTTTAAAAATACAAAAACTAACAGGAATGAGAAGAAATTATTCAAGGCAAAAATTAAAGCAGAAAAAGCGAAACTAAAAGAAAGATATAAGCCTCAAAATGAATTACGTAAAATACGCAGAAAGATAGGAATGATTTTCCAGCATTTTAATCTGGTGAAAAGATCAAATGTTATGACAAATGTTCTTTCCGGTAGATTAGGATATGTAAATACCGCGAGAAGTGTTTTCCACAGATTCAGTGCCGATGATATGAAAAAAGCCAGGGAGGCTCTGGAAATGGTCGGACTTACCGAACAGGCAAAAAAACGTGCAGATGAATTATCCGGAGGTCAGCAGCAGAGGGTGGGGATTGCCCGGGCATTGATGCAGGACCCGGAAATAATTCTTGCCGATGAACCGGTGGCCAGTCTTGATCCTGTCCTTGCGCATACAATTCTCGGATATCTTGAAAAATTAAACAAGGAAAAGGGTATTACAGTTATCTGCAGCCTGCATTATCTTGATCTTGTCCAGAGATATGCAAGCAGGGTTATCGGATTAAAAAACGGCAGCATTGTATATCAGGGAACCGGGGCAGAAATACGAAAAATGACAGATAAACAATTCAAGGAAGTATATGGAGAAGATGCCCAGAGGATAAATGTATCAATTACCGGCGGTCCCGGAGAAGGGGGCAATAAATGAAGATAATTCATATAATACTTTCTGTCTTGGTACCGGGAAGCGGACATTTTCTACACAGGAAAATAAAAGAAGGAGTAATAATCCTTTTGTCAGAAATTGTGTTCATATCACTTATCCTGTGGAGAATTCGGGTAGTGCTTGATTTTGCAAATCTTCCGACTTCATTTGAAGAAATGAGTTTTTTCCAGGAATATCAGGCAATGCTGACAAGAAACCCCGGTTTTCTGCTGCTTGTTACTACAGGAATAATAGCAGTTTGGGCCCTTTCCGTTTTTGATTCAGTTCGTTTGTTCAAAAAAAAGAAATGTCTGATGTCAACCTTTACTTTGATTCTGATTGTTTTCTTTGTTTTTGGTGCCCAGATAAGCGAAGTAAACATCAAAAGAATGTTTACGGATTTTTCAAATACAAAAAATATATTCCGCAGGATATTTAATCCCGCAAAGGCTGTTGCGGAATACACATACATTGAAAAAGGCGGGCAGTTGAAAGTGCTGGTAGATGATGATAAAAATCCGCCGGCATTGCCTGATGAAATAGAAGGAGAACCGTATCTGTCAGCTGACCGTACCTGGGGAGCTCTTTCATATCAGAATGATAGAGGTGATACTATCTGGGGAGATAAGATAGTACTTAAGGGAAAAGGATATGCTCCAGGTGAATATGTTCGGATTATCTGGATTGATCAGCTTGGTGATGATTTTTATGCTCTGAATAACAGCAAGCCCATAAGATTTATACCGGATGAAAACGGAGAATTCGAAATTGAAATAGTATTACCTTTTCCAAATAATGATCTTACGGAAGGAGAACAAAATTATTTTACTGTAAAAGCTGTACAGGAATACAAAGTTGAGGGCTCTCTTCATCTTACAACTGCATTTTTCCTGATTATCCGTCTTTTGATAGAAACGGTTTTTATGGGAATGATTGCTACATTCTTTGGAATATTATTGGCCATACCTTTCAGTTTTCTTGGAGCGAGAAACCTGATGTCCGGAACGGTTTTTTCGAAAATATTATATTATATTGCCAGGCTGATAATGAACCTTGTCAGATCAATCGAACCGCTTATATGGGCATTGATAGGCACTGTCTGGGTGGGAATGGGACCTTTTGCCGGTGTTATAGCGCTGACAATACACAGCATTGCTGCGCTTGGTAAATTATACTCGGAATCCATTGAGAATATTGATTCCGGGCAGATAGAAGCAATCCAGGCCACAGGAGCAAACAAACTGCAGATGATCATGTACGGAGTTGTTCCCCAGATGATACCCCCATTTGTTTCATTCACAATATACAGATGGGATATTAATGTCAGGATGTCTACAATTATCGGAATGGTCGGCGGCGGCGGTATCGGGTATGTGCTTATTCAGTATATACAGCAAAGGGAATTTGAAGCGGCCGGTTTCGCAATGCTTCTGATTGCACTCGTGGTATCAATTCTCGATTATGTAAGCTCCAGAATAAGGAAGCGATATATATAGCGATATGAAAAAACTCATTCTTCTCCGGCATGCAAAATCGGATACTCACGATCATTCAGTCCCGGACATGGACCGCACACTTAATAGAA
>CAZKOK010000445.1:0-3860 GCA_964554355.1 uncultured Spirochaetia bacterium
TCTGGCTTACGGAGAAACTCAGGGCGGCAGGGATTCGTCTGAAAGCGATACTTCTATGAGAAAAATTCTCACTCTTTTTTTCCCGCCTTTCAGGGAAGCTGTCGAAGCCGGCTGCGCATCATTCATGACTGCATATCAGTCAATTGACGGAACTCCCTGTACTGCAAGTCCGCATCTTCTGAAAAATCTTTTGAAAAAATGCCGGGGTTATGATGCTTTTGTTGTTACCGACTGGAACAATGTTGAAAGAATGGTGAATGAACAGTTTGTTTTTGAAGATCTGGTCCAGGCATCTGCCGCAGCTGTCGAAAGCGGAAATGACATGATAATGAATACGCCCGGTTTTTATGATGCTGCACATACAGCCGTTGCAAAGGGGCTTCTTTCAGAAAAAGCAGTCCATGACGCTTGTCTCTCAGTGCTGAGCATAAAATACAGGTGCGGTCTTTTTGAAAATCCGTTCCCCGGGCAGATAATTACTGTGAGTACGGAAGAAAAAAATCTTTTCAGAAAAACCGCCCTGCTTGCCGCACAGCAGAGCATGGTGCTTCTGAAAAATACGGGAATTCTTCCGCTTTCCGGTACAAAGAAAAGAATAGCTGTAATCGGTCCGGCGGCAGATGACTTTATCGGGCAGCTGGGAGACTGGTCCTTCGGTCCGGAAATGTTCCATTCATCAAAAATCGGGGAAATCCACAGGGACCAGACCGCAACCATACTGCAGGGAATAAAAAACAGGGCAGGAAACGGCTGCACAGTTGAATATGAACGGGGCTGCCATATCACAGATACAGAAGACAAAGACATAAAAAACGCAGCCGCCCTTGCAGAAAAAAGCGACCTGGTAATTCTTGTTCTGGGCGACACAATTGAGCTGAATGGTGAATTCAGGGACCGCGCAACACTTGATCTGCCGGGAGCCCAGCCCGAACT
This sequence comes from uncultured Spirochaetia bacterium, assembly GCA_964554355.1. Lineage (GTDB taxonomy): Bacteria > Spirochaetota > Spirochaetia > CAZKOK01 > CAZKOK01 > CAZKOK01. The sequence continues at coordinate 934 of CAZKOK010000445.1, forward strand.
TGCAGAAAAAATACTTGATACGGGGAAACCGGTTATTCTGGTGCTTCAGACCGGAAAGCCCCTGCTGGTAAACAGTTTTGCAGAAAAAGCCGAAGCTGTCCTGCAGTGCTGGAATTCCGGTATGGAAGGCGGAAACGCAGCTGCATCGATAATTTTCGGCGATTTCAATCCCTGCGGAAAACTCACGATTTCTTTTCCGAAACATGTCGGTCAGCTTCCTGTTTTCTATAACCAGATACCGGGCTGGCACAATACACGCTATGCCGACATTGATGCGCAGCCGCTGTATCCTTTCGGCTTTGGGCTCAGCTATACCTCGTTTTCTTTTTCAGATTTAAAGACAGAAAAAACAGAATTCCTGGTAAATGAAGAAATAAAAGCCTCAATAAATATAAAAAATACCGGTAACATGGCAGGCACCGCTGTCCTGCAGGTTTACATCAGGGACAGGGTCGCATCATGTACAACTCCCGTAAAAAGCCTTAAGCACTTTGACAGAATCATGCTTGGTCCGGGAGAAGAGAAAACGGCGGCTTTTGCGCTTCCTCCTTCCGCCTTTACGCTGGTAAACAGCAGTCTGGAAGAAGTAATTGAACCCGGCGAGTTTATTATTTATACCGGAGAAGATTCTGTTAAGTGCCAGGAAAATCAGGCAGTAATACGTATTGAATGATTCCTGTGAATACGCTGAGGAACAGGCATCGGGGTTAAATAAACAGCCCCCACACCTGTTGAGACATCATGGAAACCCCATCGACTCTGTCCCCGAATAAAATATTCAGAAATCAGTTACTATCTTAAAATTATGTCGTATAATTATCATCAAGACAGTAATTACAGGGAAATTATGTGAAAAAGACAGTATATTCAGTAATGCTTTTATTTATTTCAGTCTGTCTTTCCGGACAGGAAATAGATGATGAATTAACAAGTCCCGTGCTTTCCAGGACCGATATCATCTACAATACATACCGCCTGGCTTCCTCGGCCATTCACAGAGACAACGGACAGGAACTTAAAGAAATCATATTGTCAGCAAGAATAATTACGTCCAATGAGCCTGAGATTTTCGATCTGCTTGATACATATGGCGATGTCCTGTTAATGGACGAAAAGGCTTTAAAGTCTGCCGGGTATAATTTAAATGATCTTTCACTGAGTTTGTGGGAAATACTTAACAAAACGGGCAGTGAAAGCATCATAGATGAGAAAGCCTCCGGTTTCATAAGGACCCTGTACGATGAAATTGTAAATATGTCCGAAACACTTCTTCTACAGTACCCGGGAAACAGCCTTGCCGGGCTGTGGCTGCTGTACTTTGCCGGCAGGGAAAAGGATTTTTTCCGGAAAATATGGGCGGACGGTCCTGAAAAATCCCTGCTTCATGAAAATCTGTGGAAAACAAGAATCAGTAAAAATACGGAAAAATACTGCCGCGATGAAATAGTTTCAGGCCTGGATTTTTCATATTACATTCCTCTCGGCAATCAGGTGATACCGGAAAACAGGTTTGCCGCGGGCACCTGTTTCGGATTCAGCGATTCCCTGCTTTATACAAAAGTCAAACTTGATGTTATTCTGGCCGACAGGATAAATCCGACAACATTCCATATCAGGGGAACAGATATGGGAACCGACCGTCTGTACACCATTACATATTCCTCCGAAGGTTTTATGAGTTTCATTCCGGATACGGTTTCCCCGTTTCAGACGGGAATTCTTACAGACATAAGGCTGAATGCTTCTGTATTTCCGGATTGGGAAAATGCCGTCTGGAGTCTGGGCCTTGGAGCAGGTCTGTGTGCTCGCATTTATTTCGGGGAACTTCAGGATGTGTTTGTTGATATAAAAGCTGAATATTTATATGATTTTTACAGGGACTGGGAAGCTCCCGGGCTTGCCGGATCAGGCCAGATCTGCATTTCCATTTCAGGCGGTTTCGCTTCAGGATTAATGGACTGGGACCGGGAAAGAAAACAATTCAACCGCAGGTATTTCATATCCGAAGAAGATGATCCGGAGACGATAAAAAAAGCAGATGCCGTATTTTACTGACATCTGCTGTTATTTATTCTTTCTTAAGCCTGTCTTTTTTAACCTTTTTTTGCTGCAAAATCCTTCATAAATCCTGCTAAAACTTCAGCCGCATTTAAAGGCAGGGCGTTGTAGACCGAGGCGCGGATGCCGCCGACCGAGCGGTGGCCCTTGAGTCCGAGCATTCCCATTTCCCCTGCCTGGGCCACGAATTCCTTTTCGAGGTCTTCGGACGGGAGTCTGAAAACAATATTCATTTTCGATCTGCATGCCTTGTCAACCGGAGATGAATAAAATCCGCCGCTTGAATCTATGGCGCTGTAAATCAGCCCTGCTTTTTGTGTGCTTGTTTTTTCCATTGCCGCGACACCGCCCTGTTCCTTTACATACTCCATATTGAGTTTTAGGGCCCAGATCGGAAAAACAGGCGGTGTATTGTACAGCGACTGCTTTTCGGCATGGATTTTATAACTCATATAAGCTGTAAGGCTTTCGGGAGCAGCAGCAGCTATATCTTCACGGATAATAACAACCGTTACACCTGCCGGTCCAAGGTTTTTCTGTGCACCTGCATAAATAATCCCGAATTTGCCGACCGGCACTTTTCTTGACATAATGTCGCTGGACATATCGGCAACAAGCGGCACATTGCCTGTGTCCGGCCAGCTCTGCCACTGAATGCCGCCGATGGTCTCATTTGAAGTCAGGTGCAGATATGCTGAATCCTGTCCGGGCTTTACAGATGAAGGATCCGGAAGTGTAGTATATCCGCTCTCTTTCCCGTTAAAAACGATATTCACGTTCCCGACTTTCTGCGCATCTTCAAGAGCCTTTTTTGCCCATGCGCCGGAAACTGTAAAATCGCAGCTTTTTCCGCCTGAAAGCAGATTCAT
>CAZKOK010000446.1:0-3851 GCA_964554355.1 uncultured Spirochaetia bacterium
TGGGTAAGATAGAAAAAACCATTACAAGCATGACTGATTTATCAGGAATTTCTAAAGCCATTGAAAATAACCCAGCGGGAGTTGGCAGAAAAGATCGAAGTTTCTTATCCGAGGATAAATGAGTTAGTTCATGGAAAACGAGGCATAACTCCCGATACAGCCCTTCGCCTGGAAAAGGCAGGCAAAGCCGAACTTGTCCTTTCCGGCAATGATTATCAGAATACATACAGCCTGTTCAGTTCCGGTTATTTCCATTTTACGCTTTTTGCCGGCCTGAATTTTCAGGATATACCGCCCGAACAGATGGTTCTTTATTCTGACGGCAATCTTTCATCAGTGCTTATTAATCCCGGAGAAAACCCGGCATATCTTGATTCTACCCCGCAGGCCCTTGTTTATTCGCTGACGGAGTCTCCATCCGTTCTGCTGCTGGGAGAAAAAGGCAATACAGACATTGAGCTGGCCATTCTGAACGATGCTGAAAAAATAACAGTCGTCCAGGATTCAATAATAAACCACAGCCTGCTTACAAAGAATTATACAGATCCCTGCAGCAGGATTATCCGCAGCCAGCCGCGGTTTTTTCTGGAAAAATCAGATGAAAAGTTTGATGTAATACAGATAAGCCTGGCTGAATCGCTGCCTTCGGCTGCCGGCGGGCTTTACTCCATTCAGGAGGACAACGTACTTACAATTGAAGGCCTGTCGGCGGCTTTCAGACGGCTTTCTTCCGGAGGATTCATTACCATAACAAGGGGCATTCAATATCCCCCGCGCGACGGACTCCGGCTGATTGCCCTGAGTATTGAAATGCTCAGGGCCTGCGGCATCCCGGATCCATTCAGCCGGCTTGTAATATCACGCAATTATCTGGCGCTTAATATTATTATATCTTCAGCCCCGCTTACAGCCGCGCAGACAGGTAGATTGACAGAAAAGGGAAAGAATACCCTTCTGGATTTTGAATATTATCCGGGGATGACTCCGGGTAACCCGGATTACATTAACAGGGTAGCTGGTCCGGAAAATAAAAAACACTCCTGGTATCACGAGTTTCTTCTTGCCTTTGTTAACGGGACAGAAAAAGAGTTCATCGACAGCTGGATGTACAGGATTGATCCCGTGTATGACAATTCACCGTATTTCAGCAATTTTTTCACATTAAGGTCGATGAAACAGCTTGTCGATGTACTGGGCAAATTCTGGTTCAGATATTCGGAAAGCGCATATCTTATTATTCTTGTTTCACTTGCCGCAGTAGCGATTCCGGGAATTGTCTTACTCCTGTTTCCGCTTTTTATAATGCTTAAAAAGCAGAAGGGAACCGGTATTCCTTTCTGCGCTTACTATGCACTTATCGGCCTGGCATTCATGTTTCTGGAAATTGCTTTTCTCAACAGGTTTTCCATATTTATTGCTGACAGTGTCACCGCCTCATCTGTAGTTATCGGTTCCCTCCTTGTCAGTTCCGGAGCCGGCAGCATCCTTCAGAAAAAAATCCACCTTAATCCCGGACTAAGGATAGCAGCCGCAGGTCTCGCTGCTGCATTATTCTGCATAATATGGATAACCGGCGGGAACGGTATAATACTTTCAGCTTTGCGTGCTTCAGCATTTATTCGTTATACATTTACTGTTTTTGCCGTTTCTCTTCCCGGATTTTTCATGGGTTGGTTTTTTTCAGGCGGACTTGAACTGCCGTGGAGTTCGGGCCGGTATTCGGTTCCTGCGGCATGGATGATTAACGGCTTTTTTTCGGTAACAGCCTCTCCGCTGGCACAGCTGTCTGCTGTTTCTGCAGGTTACAGTTTTCTTTTTGCAGCGGCGGCCATCTGCTATCTGTGCGCCGTTCTGCTTGTTATTTTTTCCGGAATTACTCTTAAAACAATCAGAAAAAAATGATAGCATATCAGCGGATTATGGGCCTGGAACAGTTTCCTTCGCCTTAAGCAATTGATTTCCGGAGCAGTCAGTATGAACCTGGACCTTGTATTTCTTTTTGATTTGGATGATACAATACTGGTGGAAGAAGATTCAGCCATGAATGCGCTTATTGCCGCGTCTGAACGCCTTTCAGAATACAATATAGATCCATACCAGTTTGCCTGTACAGTCAAGGAAAAAGCCCGCGAAATCTGGTATTCGCTTCCAACATACAAATACTGCAAAGATATCGGCATCAGTTCCTGGGAAGGTCTCTGGGCAAAGTTTGAAGGCGCCAATCCTGAAGAAAAAAAACTGAATGAATTAAGAGACAGCTATCAGAGCAACTCCTGGAACAATGCCTTAACAGATTACGGCATAAATGATATGTCCCTTGCACGGGAACTTTCCGACCTTTTTATCCAGGAAAGAAGAAGCCGGCATATTTATTACCCTGAAACCATTGAAGTTCTCAACAAACTCAAGGCCCGGTATCAGATGGCCCTGATAACAAACGGTCTTTCAGATCTTCAGCGCGAAAAAATACAAGGCGGCCGTCTGGAACAGTATTTTGATCTGATTTTGATATCCGGAGAAGTCAACTGCAGAAAACCGGACAAACAGATATTTCAGAAAGCCTTCAGCCATTTTAAAAAAAAGAAGGAAGAATTTATCATGATCGGCAACAGCCTTAAGAGTGATATTGGCGGCGCGGCAAATGCAGGAATCAGGTCTGTCTGGGTAAACAGAACGAAAGAAATCAATAATAACGGTGCAAAGCCGGATTATGAAATCAGCAGTCTTTTGCAGATATTTGATATACTGAAAAGTATGGAATAGAAGGGAATGGGATGGCCTTTCATTACAAATCAGTTGTTCCATGGGGAAGAAACCTTGATGAATACATCAGGATGTTCGGCCTTGATGAAAAAGACCTTAAAAAGAAAATACTCGGATGCGGCGACGGTCCGGCCAGTTTTAATGCACAAATTACTGAACTCGGAAATTCCGTCATATCCATAGACCCTGTCTATCGGTTCAGCAGGGAAGAAATAAGGAACAGAATAGACGAAACATATGAAGATGTAATAACCCAGACAGGAAACAATCAGGACCAGTTTATCTGGACATCAATCAGATCCGTGCAAGAACTCGGCAGAATCAGAATGGCCGCAATGGAAAAATTCCTTGAGGATTATGACCGGGGCAAAGAAGACGGCCGTTATATTTCCGGCGAACTGCCCGTGCTGCCGTTCAGGGACAGGCAGTTTGACATTGCACTGTCCTCCCATTTTCTCTTTCTGTACACGGACAATCTTTCACTCGATTTTCATATCCAGGCTATAAAGGAAATGCTCCGGGTAAGCGCAGAAGTCCGGATATTTCCTTTGCTGGATGCAAACGCAGAAACCTCATCATATCTTGAACCGGTAATGGAACAATTCAGGGCCGAAGGACGCAGCTGCGAAATAATTCCTGTTAATTATGAATTCCAGAAAGGCGGGAACAGAATGCTGAAGATTGGCAGACATTTATCATGAATCACTGAAGGCATGATTATCAGCGTTCGGATTTTAAGCCGGTTTTCATCAGATATTCCCTTATCGTCTCTACCACCAGTTTATGGTCCTCTTCCTGAGGAAGCCCCGAAACAGTCACGGTACCGACAATTCCGCTTCCTCTAAAAATCAGCGGGAAACAGCCGCCGTGAGGTGCATATTCGTTTTCGGAAATCAGGCTGGCTTCTTCAATGCTTTTCTTTCTGCTTTTATAAAGCATCCCCATATAAAAAGAACTGTGCCCGAACCTGTTGACCAGATTGATTTTCCGTTTGATCCAGAAAGCATTATCCAGGCAGGCCCCCGCAAGACTGACATGGAAAAGCTGCCTTCCGGACATCGTTATATCGATTGCCACGGGAAGGTTCC
>CAZKOK010000447.1:0-3849 GCA_964554355.1 uncultured Spirochaetia bacterium
ATCCGGGCTTTTCAATAAAAAATACCTCTGCTTCAGGCAGCAATTCTGAAATAAACGGAAACAGCAAATTAAGCATACCCTTTAAAATTGCTCCGGATTCTCCTAATCCGCTGGACCTGAAATTTGAATATATCAGAAGATTTTCCGTAAAGCAGGATTCAGACTCAGACAGATTGTCGGAAGATATGCCTGAACTCGGGGAATGTGTATTCAGCCAGGATTTTTTCTTTCTGGAAATACCATTTTACGAGTTTTTTACAGTGCCTGCCGTTGTACTTGAAAACGCTGAAATTGAAAAAAACTACAACCCGGAACTCAAGCTTTCAATGGACAGAAGGTTCGGTTCATATCTTTATGATCTGATTCTCCCTTCCCAGATTTCCCTGTCATTCAGCCGGAACTACCGGATCAATGACTATCTGTCTTCTGATATATATAAAATAAATGCCGACGCTCAGGCTTCGGCCATTAATCTGTTCGGGGATTCAGGAGTTTACAGCATATTCGGTTTTTATGATTCGGATGAATTCAATAACCGTTTTAAATGGACGAGTACAATCACCGACTCTGTCCATACATTTTCCTGGCTCCTTACAAGTCAGGCAAAACTGTTTTTCAATAAAAATGATATTTTCTTTCTGGAAAATTCACTTGAAAAAAAGACTGACGGTTCGGTAAATGAAAAAATCAGTCTGCGGCTGCAATGGCAGCGTGAACTTGATGCCGATTTTGAAATCCCGTTTACAAAGAAATTTGATCAAAACAAGTTTTTTATTCATAATGAGAGTGTGAGTTATTCATATAACAAGGGGCTGAATGAAGACAAATGGTCAATCCTTGCAGGCCATTCCACAGAATTCAAGGCTGGTGAAGCTTTAAAACTTACTGCCTACATAAAGGCCGGGTTTCAGACTGAAGATTATCATTTTGATGATTTTACAGGCAGGCAATATACAATTGCATTTGAAGGAGGTCTGACCGGAAAACTTGCATTCTGAACAGTCTATTAAGTATATTTATACTGGTCCTTTTCAGGAACTAATGCTGTCTGTAACTGTTTTTTTTGGTATATAAGGTATATAATTTAAAGTATTAAGGAGTGTTTTATGCAAAAAAAGAAATCTGTAATGTTTCTTGCAATCATGATTATTCTGGTTTCACCGGTTTTTTCAGCTGATGAGGACGAAGATGATGGCGGATTCGGATTTAATTTTGCACTGGGGCTTGGAACACAGACATTTAATGAAGAATCAGGGCCTGTAACATATGAGACTGTAAATCTTAAGCCTGAGCTTACAATTGGTGATTTTGGACTTGGCCTGGACCTTACTTTTAATTTTATAATTGCCGATGAAAACGGGGACTTCGTATTCCGGACAGCAGACTGGGTACCGGTCGGTAATACTGCCTCCGAGAAGTTTTCCAGTTTTCTTGAATTGTATCTGCCGATTTTTCAGTATATTCGATATGGTCACAAGAATGATCCCTTTTACTTTAAATTCGGCTCAATTGAAGACGGTACGCTTGGGAACGGCTTTATCATGGGCAATTACGACAATACTCTTTTCATGCCGGAAAAAAGGATTATCGGTCTGAGTCTGGACGTGGACGGGAATTTGTTTAATTTTCCTTACGTAGGAATCGAGACATTTGTAGGAAATCTTGCGCTTTTTGATGTTATCGGAGCAAGACTGTATGCACGGCCGCTGGCATTTATGGAAGTCCCGGTTATAAAGGATATTGAGCTTGGAGTTACCTGGGCAGCAGATCTTGATCCCGAAGCAAATTACGAATTTACAGCCTATACCGGAGCTGTTGAACCTGTTCAGATGGTGGGAATTGATGTTTTTGATCCTATTGTCAATATCGACGGTATTTTCAGTCTTGCCGCTTTCGGCGATTTTGTCATGCAGCCGATCCAGGACACTACTGCAGCAGGCGGCATCCTGGGTATCGGCGGAAAAATAATCAGTCTGTTTACATACGGACTGCAGATAAGATTCCTCGGGCAGGATTTTATTCCTGTATATTTTGATTCAAGCTATGACCTGTACCGCGAGGAAAAATATCTTGTATCAAACGGAATTGTGCATATCGATCCATATACAGGATGGCTGGCCAGTCTCGGGCTTTCAATTCTTGAAGACATTCTTGTTTTCTATGCAAGCATTGATTCACCTTTTGTAATAAGCGATGAAGCAGATGTAATCGGACATCCGCATCTTTATGTTAAGCTTGCAGTAAAGAAAGAACTTATTCCGAATATCACCTTTGCGGCATCCCTTGATAAAAAGAACCTGGATCAGGTTGACAGCTGGTCAGGCTTCTGGACTGACACCATGGTAATCGGAGCAGAAATAAATTACGACACAGGTCCTGCTGTTCTTACTCTTTCATACGACCTGCGATATAACCCCGAAGCCGTGCCCCCTGACAGTCCATGGGAAACAACAGCCCGACTGACAAGCACATTTAATCTTTTCTAAAGGAGGAGAAGAATGAAAAAAATATTTCTGATAACAGCTATTTTGTTTCTTTTCATTCCAATGCTTTCTTCAGCACAGTCTGTACTTCTCAGCTGGGCTGATTATGAATATGAACTTGAGTTTCTGTTGCCTGGATCTTCTGAATATGTAGATATTGATGGTCTTTATGATCAGGGAATTGATGTTTACATAGACGGTCTACCGGAGGGTTCTGTTATACAGACCAACGGCACCTATGCCGAGTTTGAAATACTGCCAAGCAGTTCGATAATAAAACTTTCCCAGAATACTGTATTCGGCATCACAAAACTTGAGAAAAACGCCGGCGATTCAAATGATTTTACCCTTGCAGGAAAACTGAGAATGGTTGCGGCCAAACTGACCGGGGCCAAAGATGATAAATTCAATATCAAATCACAGGATGTTGTCTGCGGAGTCCGCGGGACAGATTTTTTCCTGGATACTCTGGCAGGTAATGCTTTCCTTAAAAACGGGGCTATTACCCTGAAAAATCTTGTGACAGGGTCAAGTATCAATCTGAGTCCGGGCCAGGGATCAAATCTTTTCGGCGATATATTTGAATCATTTGCTGTAAGCGCAGAAACATTCGCGGATCTTTTCAATGAATTCGCTTTCCAGCAGCTTAAGCCGGAGAATGTACCCGGTTACGAAGGAGATACACCTGCGGCTGAAGAAGGCAGCACAGAAATTACCGAACCTGAAAAAGAAGATCCTTTGATGAAGTTTCTCAAGGACCATCTGGGATTTGAAATCGGATCAATAAATATAGACGGACAGACATATTCCAAAGCCATTATCCAACCGGAATTTAAAATCGGCAAACTCGGTCTCGGACTTTATCTGCCGATTGTATATACAAACAACCTGTTTGATCCTGACGACTGGCATAGACCCAACGGGAATAATGAATGGTCGTTCGGCACGGACCAGCCGGATATCCTGAGTATTATCGGGGACATTCTGGCCGATCTGTTCCTTAAAATCAAATATGTTGAATGGGGCGACAACAGGGACGATTTCTTCTTCAAGATCGGAAACCTTAATGACATGACAATCGGACATGGTCTTTTAATGTCAGATTATGCAAATGATGCAGATTTTCCGGCGATCCGCAGGGTCGGTGTCAATATCGGCGCAGATCTGGGTGCTTCCGGATTTGAAGCTGTAGTAAATGATCTTGCAGATCCAGAAATATTCGGCGGCCGTATCTATTTTGAATTCGGAAAAGAAATGGCATTCGGTATATCCAGTGTGGTTGATATAGCCCCCGGAAGCGTTGTGGTAGCGCCCGGAACTGACAATTACGGAGACCCGATATTCATCAATGCCGGAATTGATCTTG
>CAZKOK010000448.1:0-3825 GCA_964554355.1 uncultured Spirochaetia bacterium
CGCTAGCGCTCACATAAATTCCCCCTTTTTTGCTCAGATAAAATCTCCCACCTAAAAAATAATAAATCTTTACATCTAAAATATCGAAAAAACAGTATAAGTATTCCGGTACCATATGCATTTGAAATATCTCACTATAACCAATATGACTGCATTAGATTTATCCAAATTTACTTTCTGCAGAACGGCTGTCCATTATGTAGGAAGCACCATCCTGTTAAGTTCTACATTTTTGTTGAACGACAGATTATTATCGACCTTGATCGGATTCTTGAGATAAATGTAGTAAGGATATTCTGTGAATATAATTACAGGCAACGGAAAGAACTCGGGAAACCTTTACAATACACTATCACTATACTACCTGGCTGTTTAATACCATATAGCCGTATTCCTGCTCTAAAAGTATTTGAAGCATTTACCGGGTATCTCAATAATACTATTAAAACCCACTATGAAGCAGCTATTGTCCTTGGTTGCAATAACAGACATTCATTCAGGCTTTATTATTTACGAATCATTAAAAGGATAGATACATGGTTGACACTTTTTATTGAAAAATCAAAGGAAGAAGAAATGGAAAACAAACCTGTGCGCGGAAAATGGGAAATAATTACCTCCGGCATGAAAGACTGGGCCAGTCCCAATCTGCCGGACAAATGGCAGGCATATGGACATACCATACTATGCCATAAGCAAATGGGGCTTGGCCCATAAAATAACTAAGTTCTCTACACATGAGAAAGAAATCCTTACGATCATATAAACAACAACAAAATATGAACGAAAGGAGATAGAATATGAACATAAATATATGTTCAGTATTAATATTCGGTTGTTCTGAAAGCTTAGCAAAGGAAAAATTTATACTCACAATTTTACAGGAGGAAAGACAATGCGAATAATCATAAGGAAATTACAGGACATAGAGCATTCGTATTTTGCGTATTTCCGTGGAATGTCCGGGAAAGCCACTTACCTTTTATACTTTGAGGATACTATTTATGGGGCCGTATCCCTGCACAACTTTACTGAAATGTTGAGAAATCATTTTAAAGAACAGAAAATAGAAGTACATATCCATGACAAGGAAATTGTAATTACGAACCAGGCACTGTTGGATACGTTAGCGGGAGTAAATTGAGATGACAGAGGTAGAAATAAAGAGGATTTCAACCAAGTATGAATCCTTCCGGCTTAAAGATAAAACAAGGGAAAAATATCTGCTTCAATCGATTCTTGAGAATGGTGTAGTTGAACCGCTTTCGTGCGTGACCCGGGAAAAGGATTATATTCTGTTAGATGGTTTTAAAAGGCTGCGCTGCTGTCACAAATTAAAAATATTTTATGTACCGGTAACGACAATTGGAAAAGATGAAGCAGAATCAATACTACATATTATCCGGTTGTCGAATGAAAAGACTCTTACAATTCTGGAACAGGCAAGGTTTGTGGATGAACTGAAAAAGAGATTCGGGCTTGGAGTGAGTGCAATAGCAAAACGGCTGGAAGTATCAAAAGCCTGGGTAAGCGTAAGATTGGGTATACTCGGCGAAATGAGTGATTACATGAAACAGGAGATATTCAGCGGAAGATTTCCCATTCGGTCATATATGTATACCCTGCGACAGTTTACGCGCGTAAACAAAATTCCAAAACAAACTGTGGATCGGTTTGTGGAGGCTGTCTCCGGTAAAGGTTTCAGTCAACGAAACATAGAAAAATTGGCCTATGGGTATTTCAGGGGAAATGAACAGATGAAAAAGCAGATTGAAAACGGTAACCTTGAATGGACATTAAAGCAAATGAATGGTGAATCAGGTTACAGTTATACCCAGGAGCCTGATTTGAGTAGAGAGGAAAGTGATTTTATTCGCGATCTGGAATTATGGCAAAAATATATGGCCAGGGTACTCGGGAAGCTGTCCCTCATAAGGGGAGGGTCAAAGATGTTTGAGAAAACCGCAAGACTGCTGCTTGATGGCATAAAGGAAAGTATAGAAGTTTTCAGAAAGGAGTTACGACATTATGATTCAGGAGAACATTCGTGAGACAATCAGGACGTTATATGAATCAGGAAAATCAAAAAGGCAAATTGCCCGTTTTCTTAATATTGATATCCAAACAGTAAGGAAGATTATTGCCAGTGAGAATGACTGTCCTAAGACACGCAGGGACAAGATAATTGTACCGGAAGAGATGTTAAAGGAACTTTATCAGAGGTGTGATGGATATGTGCAGCGGATGTATGAAATACTGACAGAAGAAGAAGGCCTTGAAGTCGGGTATTCAACATTAACCAGGTTGGTAAGAGAACATTTCCCCGGCAAAAGTATTCAAAGATGTAAATCCTTTCCCGATGTTCCGGGAGAAGAAATGCAGCATGACACATCAGATTACTATTATAAAATCGGCGGGAGGAAAATGAAAATCATCTGCAGCGGACTTTATTTCCGGTATTCAAAGATGCGGTATATAAAATTTTATCATCGTTTTAACCGCTTTCTCATGAAATGCTTTTTTCACGAAGCCCTTACCTATTTTGGATACAGCGCCGGGATATGTATTATTGACAACACCCACCTTGCCGTATTACATGGTACAGGCGAGAGGGCTGTTTTTCATCCGGAGATGATCGCTTTTGCAAATAAATACGGTTTTACCTGGAAGGCACACAGGATAAAATTGTCAAACAGGAAAGCAGGAAAAGAAAGGAATTTCCTGACACTTGAGACAAACTTTTTCCCGGGAAGAAGTTTTAAAAGCATTGATGATTTGAATACCCAGGCAAAAGACTGGGCACTGGAACGCTTTGCCAACCGGCCGCTTTCAAAGTCCGCCTTGATTCCTAAAGAATTGTTCGAACTGGAAAAACCCTATCTGGAAAAACTGTCTGAATACATCGATGAACCTTATCAAAACCATGAGAGGATTATCGATAAATACGGTTATATTGCCTTTAACGGTAATTACTACTGGATACCGGAAGGGATCAAGGGCAAGGTAAAGATCATCGAATATGAAAAGAGGATCACCATTTATCAAAAACGCAAAAACCTGGTTGAGTATGTTTTGCCTGCCTGGGATGTAAAAAATGCACAGTTTGTACCTCCGGAAATGAAAAATATTACCAGGCAGCCCAATAACCGGAAAAAGAAAAATAATGAGGAGGAAAAAAGATTACGTCAGTTAGGTGATACAGTTTCCGAGTACCTGGATTTCATACTATCATCTGAATGTATTATTAAACAGAAACCCAGGTTGATAAGAGAATTATTCAGACTTTCAAAAAAGATGACAAAAGAACTTTTTGTTAAATGTATTAGGCGGGCCATGAAATATGGAATAACAAGAATTGAATCCCTTGCGAAAATAGCCGGAAGTTTTTTAAACAACAACATCCAGCATCAGATAGATTTCTCTTCATCGGATGATTATGAAAACCGGTCATCGTATCAGCAAGGCAGAATCTCCCGGGAAGGGGATTTAAAGAAATATCAGAGATTGATTGAGGATGATAATCATGAATAAAACTGAAAGTGATTTATTACTAAAACACCTGAAGTATCTTAGACTGGAAGTACTTGAGGAAAACTGGCAGAAGATAATAAAAGAGGCTTCGAAAAAGCGTCCTGCATATACTACTTTTTTAAAGGAAATTATAGATAAAGAATACTGTGTCAGAATCGAGAAAGCCCGGCTATCCAGGGTTAAACGCGCCAGGATTCCGGAAGTGTTTGTGCTGGAAACTTTCCCTTTCTCAAAACAACCAAGGCTTGAGAAGAAACTCGTTTGTGAATTGTATGATTCCTTAAGTTTTATTAA
>CAZKOK010000449.1:0-3823 GCA_964554355.1 uncultured Spirochaetia bacterium
ATTGATTCACTGGAAATATATGCCGGGATTCATCCCGTCTACTTCAAAAAATATTGAATATACGGCCATTGGAAAATGAGCGCAGATAAGAAAAGGGTTGAAATATACGATCAGGAAAAAATAGATATTTCCGGGATCGGAAGCCCTGCCTATGTTGAAGGGGACAATTATGTCGTGAGTTGGCCTGTGTACGAAAATTATAAATCGGACACCATTCTTCTTCCTGATGAAAGCCATGAATGGCCGTCTTATTATCTGGACCTGATATTAAATGACATTAATGCTTCGGTAGACCAATCATTCGGGAATTTTTATGAAGAAGACAAAATCACTGAAAAAGAAATAGATGATATTATTAAAGAATTAAAAAACATGTATTATGAATTTTTATGAAAGACGCTTAATCCGGACTTCTCCTGCCTGAAGAAACAGAAGACCTGAATACGAATTACATTTACCTCTACGGCCGGCATCTGGCAAAAAATGAATACATAACCGGTGAGAACAGATCCAGTCATCACTAAAGCCGGGAACAGCAGTTAACTATACCGTGAAGCAATATTCACGGCTTATTGTCTCTAAAATAATGAGTGAGTTAAGCCTTTTCAATTTCATAAAGATATGGCTATTGGTTTTCATTTTACCGGATTGGTCTTCATGAATTGTTTTTTGTAAAGTTTTTTATAGGGCCCGCTTTTTTTTATCAACTCATTATGGCTGCCTTTGTCTGTAACTTTGCCGTTTTCAATCATATAAATTATGTCGGCGTTTAGAATAGTAGACAGACGGTGGGCTACGATTATTACTGTTCTGTTTTCGCTGATACGTTCAATTGCTTTCTGAATCAGTTTTTCGATTGCTGAATCAAGCGATGATGTCGCTTCGTCAAGAAGCAGTATCGGAGTGTCCCGCAATATTGCCCGGGCAATTGCTATCCTTTGTTTCTGCCCTCCGGAAAGCCTTGTGCCCCGTTCGCCGACAACAGTGCTGTATCCGTTTTCGAGACTCATGATAAACTCATGGATATTCGCGGCTTGCGCAGCTTTTATGATTTCCTGTTCATTTACAGAAGGATTGCCGAAACAGATGTTATGCTTTATCGTATCATCAAACAGAAATGACTCCTGGGGGACTATGGATATCATTTCCCTGAGTTCATCAAGACTCAGCTTATCACGGGTATCGTTTTTTAAAGTAATACTTCCATTGCTGACGGGGTAAAATCCCATCAGGAGCTTCAGTACTGTACTCTTGCCGCCGCCGCTCGGTCCGACCAGGGCGGCTGTCTGATTTTCCCTGACTGACAGATTGAGTTTATCAAGAACAGTGCTTTTCCCGTCATATGAAAAAGACAAATCCTTTATTTCTATCATGTTTTTAATTTTCCCTGAAATAATAGTACATTCAGGTTCAGTCGGTTCATCAAGAATTTCAAACACGCGGTCGCCGCCGGCAAAGGCGTTCTGGAATGTTGAAATTATTCTGCCGGAAGAGTTTAGCATCCAGTTGGTATAATTTGTGAGATAGATAAGTGCGAATATTGTGCCGAATTCCAGTATTCCTTTTCCGGCCAGTACTGCACCCATTCCAAGAACTCCGAGAGTTCCTATGCAATAGATAATCACATTGTAGCTCTCCTGCAGAGCTGAAATAAGTATTCTTTTTCGGGACCGGACGAATATATGTTTATTTTCATCTTCAAACTTGCCGAGTATCCTGTCCTCTATATTGAAATTCCTGACTGCAGTAAATCCTGTTATCAGCGTACTCATCATTTCCGTAAGTCTGCCGGTGGCCTTCTGCACCTCGGCACTTATTTTGCCAAGAACTGCCGAAATCCTTGAGTTTACCAGTATGAAAACCAGACTCATTCCCAACAGCACCAGGCTTACCCGCCATTCAAAGATAATCATTATAAAAGCCGCAACTGTTCCGGACAGGATTACACATGCTGCATCCCAAAACGGCCATCCGTAAGCGGTCTGCATTGTCCTTACGTCATTATTTATCCTGGAGACGAGGTCCCCGCTGTGATTCCGGTCGTGATAACCTGCTGAAAGGCCTGAACTGTGAAGAAAGAGCCTTTTCTGGATACTGTTGGTATGGCGTGACATTCCAACCATGAAATGATACATAAATATCACAAACAGGAAACCTCCTGTTACGGATACGATTGACATTATGAGAATTCCGGAAAGCATTTTTTTTAAATCACTGTTTATTGCCGAGTTGAAAATAATTTTAACTGAAATTCCGATTGTAATCCTGAAAATGGTTTCAGTCAGGCAGAAAACAGCAATAACCAGAATATAGGAAAGAAGATGCGGTTTAAGCAGAGTAAATATTCTGAAAAGTCTTTTGGCAGGGTTTTTCATATTTCGTCTCCTGACATTTCAGATTTTTTTTCCGATTCCAGCTGTCTTGCGTATAATTCCGTATAAAAACCATTTGCTGACATCAGTTCGTTATGGGTCCCTTTTTCAATTATTGTGCCTTCTTTTATTACAAGAATTATGTCGGCGTTCCTGATAGTCGACAGACGGTGAGCGACGGTTATTACCGTCCTGTCAGCGGAAATCCGGTCTATTGATTCCTGGACGACTGCTTCTGCATGATAATCAAGAGCAGATGTAGGTTCATCAAAAAGCAGAATATCAGAGTTTTTCAGCAGTGCCATGGCAATGGCAATGCGCTGTTTCTGCCCTCCGGAAAGTTTCAGGCCGCGTTCACCGACCAGGGTATCGTACCTGTCGGGGAACTCCATGATAAATTCATGGGCATTGGCCATTTTTGCGGCATTTATTATTTCTTTACGCGAAGCGCCGGGTTTTGCATAAGAAATATTTCCATAAATGGATTCCGGAAAAAGGAAAATGTCCTGGCTTATCAGTGACATGCTTTGGCGAACAGCATGGAGGTTCCATTCCCGCGTGTCGTATCCGTAAAGACTGATTTTCCCGTCATGCGTTTCATAGCAGCCGGACATAAGCTTGAGGATTGTGCTTTTGCCGCAGCCCGAAGGACCGACTATCGCGATTTTCTGTTTTTCACTTACAGTGAAGTTTATGCCGTTTATAACTTTCGGGCTTCCGTTTCCGTTGTATGAAAATGAAACATTTTCAAAGCTAATCAATTCTTTGGAATTGTCGGCAGAAAATGATTTGCCATCTGTTCTTTCTTCCTTTATATTCCATATTTCCGCAAGCCTTTCACCTGCAGCTTTCATCCGCTTGATTTTTTTAAGACGATCCGGAAAAAAGGCTATCGGCCACTGAACGAAATAAAGCAGGGAATCAAAGGCGACCAGTCCTCCGGGAGTCAGTCGTCCTTTGATGATCAGATAACCGCCGAAGGCGATGGCAATTATTGTAGGAAAAGTCCTGAGCAGTATATTGAATATCGGCATAAACCTGGTAATCCGGTACGCCTTGACTGAATGCGACAGTTTGCTGTCCATACTTTCGGAATATTTTCTGAACATCATTTTCTCAAGCCTGAATGCCTTTACTATCTGTAATCCTGACAACATGTCCTGCAGCATGACATTGGCCTTGCCGTTTTCCTCATTACCTGATTTATAAAATCCGCCGATCGGTTTCATAATAATACTGCTTAGAATAAGGGAGACGGGAGCTGATATAAAAGTCAGCAGGTAAAGCTCCCAGCTGATGGAAATCATATATGCAGAAGCGGCAACAAGCAGGACCGCTTCTTTGAACAGGTTGAGAAGGTCATTTTCTATAAAGTCCAGAAATCCGGACATATCATTGCTCAGCCGTGAAAGCATTTCTCCGCTGTGATAGTTTTCGAGTTCACGGTAGGG
>CAZKOK010000450.1:0-3810 GCA_964554355.1 uncultured Spirochaetia bacterium
AAAATGACAAAAAAGCGGTAGTTCTGGATGCCGGATATGCAAAAATCCGTAATCTGCATGCAGGAGAAATCCTTTCGCTGCCTGACGGTGATTACCGGATTATCGGCATCGTAAGTACAGGCGTAAAACCTGTAAAAACAGATGCATATATGCCGTATGATGTTCTCGAACAGATAATGGATTTTTATGCTGACATTTCACTGTTAGGTCTTGCCAACATAATACTTGTCGAATCTGAAAATTCGCTGCTGCACAGTCAGGCCGTGAAAGAAGTCCAGACAATCCTCGGATCAGACGGAATTATATCAGGCTACAACTGCTTTAAGCCTTCATCACTTGCCCTGAATATAAATTCAGGGATTATATCATCTCTTCTTGCCGTGATTCTTGTTTTCCTTGTAATTTTCACATTAAGGACTTTTTACATATCAATAAATGAAAGAAAAAAAGACTTCGGGATTCTCTATTCACTGGGCTGGACCCGGGCAAGACTGACTGCACTGACCATGCTTGAAGGGCTCCTGCAGACTGCGGCAGGCGCTTTGACCGGGTTTACATCAGGCATAATAATAATTAGACTTCTGCCTGCTTCGACAGTGCTTTTATATGGAAATACGCTGGAGGAAATCCCTGTTACAGTTATTGCACTCCGTTCATTTCTGCTGACTCTTGGAGCAGGGATAATTGCCGGCGGGCTGCCTGCACTGACCTTTCTCCGGAAAACACCGGACCGGCTGATAAAAGGAAGATAGCATAAAATGATGCTGAAAGCAGAAGAACTATGCAAAACATTCCACAGTAAAGATAAAAACAGTAAACGGACAAAAACCATTCTTGACGGAATTTCATTTACAGCCGATCCCGGAGAGCTTCTGCTGATTAAGGGGAAAAGCGGCGCCGGAAAGTCTGTCCTGCTGTCGCTGCTTGCAGGAATCAGCAAGGCGGACAGCGGAAAAATAATAATAAACGGCAGAAATATCTGTGAAGCCGGCAGCTCCGAACTTGCAGAAATCCGGGCCGGTCAGATAAAACTTGTATTCCAGAACCATAATCTGATAGAAAGCTGGAATATCCTTGAAAATCTGCTTGCTGCCGACCTGCGGCCTTTGTCAAAAAAGATAAAAAAAACACAGGCTGTAAAACTTCTTGAACTGTTCGGCATGGAAGAATACTCTTCTGCTTACCCGTCCCAACTCAGCATGGGGCAGCAGATGCGGATAACCATTGCACGCTCACTGATGGTCAGGCCGCTTCTTCTCCTTGCCGACGAACCGACCGGAGAACTTGATCCGGAAAACGCAGAAATGACGGCCGGATACCTGAAAAACCTGTGCAGGGAGAATAATGTCTGCATAGTGATTGCAAGTCACGGCTGTTTCCCGGAAAAATATGCAGACAGGATATTTGTCCTTGAAGACGGTAAAATTAAAAAACCCTGAGTTTCGGATATTACTGCTTCAGGGTTTTTCGCATCATAATAAACTCTTCATGTTCGCCGACCGCTTTAAAACCCTGTTTTTCATACATGGAAGGCGGCCCTCTCCAGTGGTCTGACGGCTGCCGGTCATCATTTGAAGGATATGCTTCCACGTAATCATATCCCATCTTTTTATAATCTTCGCACACTCCGGAAAGAAGTCCCGTAGCAATTCCCCTGCCCCTGAAAGAGGGATTTATAACAAAACATACTACAGAACATATTCTGCCTTTAGTTCGGTTCCATAAAAAATCATAGTATGCTTTCAGCCTTTCATAATTATTCCTGTCGTTTACGTTGCACCAGCCCACCGGAACACCATCATGATAAGCCAGATAACCGCGCATATGTCCTTTTTGGATAAGTTCAGCTGCCGATTTCCTGTTTTTCCCCGGAATATGCCATTCTTCTGCCGTGCCGGTAAAATGAAATGAATAGCAGTAGCATATTTTCCAGTCCGGATGATCGTCAAAGGCAAGTCCGTCAAAAAAATGCAGAAAATCCTGAACATTTTCTGCATTTACAGCTTTAATCTGAATTTTCATATTCAATTCCCTCTATTTTTATTCTACATATGGATTAAATATAATTCAATTGCTTTAATCGATGTGTTCATTATGATAAAATAATCCTGATAACCCAGACACTGCAGCTGATCGGAAGCTTTTGATGAAAAAACCACAAGCTTTGGGGTATTCAGAAAACAAAAAACATTTAAGGAGCAGACATACGGCAATGCATTCAACAAGACAAAACTGGACCAGACACTTAAAAGCCTGAAAGTCGATACAGTCATTGCAACAGGTTTCTGCGCCGAAGGCTGCGTGCTGTCCACCTGCCGGGGCGCCGAAGATTATGATTATGCACCTGTTGTGCTTATAAACAGTCTGGCCGGTCCCAGCGAAGAAAATATCCGCGCCGTAGAAAGGATTACAGACAGCATCAGTTGCGGAGCATTAATGAAGTTTGTAGAGAATCTGTAATACCTATTCCGACCAGAAGAAGGAAAAAAAATAGGAAGTGATATCGTCAATATGCTCATCGAGGATTTCCGCACTGTTTGTATTCCACAGAACGCTTACAGAGCTGTTTTTAATCAGTGAGAATAACTGTGACAGCACATACATCCCGGGACGGTTGTCGCACCCGGCAAACAGCCAGCCTGCACCGTCCGGATTATCAAAGAATTGTCCCGATTTCCTGTCTCTTTCGGCCGTAACAGCGGCATCTCCATGATGGGAAAAATCTGAAGATACCAGCAGGAAACTTTTATTAAAAACCTTCAGATATTCATCCGATAAAGCCTTGTACAATTTATCCATAAATCTCACATCAAGCGGGGGTTCACCTGAATAAATGAGCGGAACAATTTCCGCTTCCGGAAAATACTGCCTGATAAAAGGAATAAAAACAGAGACGCCGTGCTCTTCGTTGAAAGCTTCCGGATCTTCCTCAACACCAAGAAGTTTCATAAGCCGGCCCGGAATTTTTCTATTCACCCGGACCAGCCTTTCTCCATCGGTCCAGGGGTCTGTTGTAAGGGACACTTTCTGTGTCTGCGTATTGAAATGTGCCGGACTTAAAATAAAAAAGATTTCGGGGTTTCTGCGGGATTTCAATTCGAGGAACCATCTGTCAATATAGCTGAAGGCAAGCAAGTGATGGCTTACCGTTCCGCCCCACAGAAAGGCACCCTCTTTTGGAAGTTCACCGGGTTCCGGGATTTCTGTTCTATACACAGCGCTGTCCCGGCTTTTCCAGCTGGAATAAGGCAGAATGCCGGCACCTTTTTCAGAACATGAAAGAGAA
This sequence comes from uncultured Spirochaetia bacterium, assembly GCA_964554355.1. Lineage (GTDB taxonomy): Bacteria > Spirochaetota > Spirochaetia > CAZKOK01 > CAZKOK01 > CAZKOK01. Next base: position 3,287 of record CAZKOK010000450.1, read on the forward strand.
AACAGAATTATAATCGAAACAAGTAAATATTCTGCAGAATGCATTATTCCCCGGCCGACATCCATTCCGGCAGATATTTTTCATTATCCACCCCTGCACCTTTATAAACCAGTTCCTTCCACTGTTCATCGGTCATTCTGTCATCCATGGGATGATAAAACTCATAATAACTGTAGGTGTATCCAACAGCCACGCGCTTGCCGCCCTGGCCGTCATTGAGAAGGACTGTCATTTTGTATGGAATTCCCACGCCGATTTCAAGGACTTGCTCAGGCATTACCGCGGTATATACATCGGCTATAACGGCCATCTTCAGTTCATCCTGGTCTTCAACATAATCATCACCGTATGATTCCCCGAATGAAGCGACCGCGGCCATTTTATCGGGAATGGTCCTTATATAGGCAAGACCACTGTCGGACACATTCCGGTCGGCAGTTTCTGTTTCTGCAATGGATTCGCAATTCCCGAATATGGAAATCAGGTCCTGGAGCTGTTTCCCGGTTGACTCAGGCAGAAGATCT
>CAZKOK010000451.1:0-3810 GCA_964554355.1 uncultured Spirochaetia bacterium
CCATTTCCTTGAGAATTGTCATAAAGGTTTCAAGCAGTCCGTCAATTGCAAAAAAGGAATCAGGAAGTGCTACCCTTCTGACGACCGAACATGACACATCGCCCTCGTTCCACTGGTCGCCGGAGAGTCCCATCGCCATTACCGCATAACCTTTGAGGATTGTCTCAAAGCCGTTGACCCTTTCAGAGTTGCGCGAATTCATTTTATGAGGCATCGCCGAACTGCCGACCTGCCCTTTCCGGAAACCTTCGGATGCAAGCTCATGTCCCGCCATCAGGCGCAGCGTCCTGCACAGGCTGGAAGGGCCTGCTCCAAGCTGGACAAGCGATGAAACAACCTCGTAATCCATCGAACGCGGATAAACCTGCCCTACGGCATTGAGAATGTTTTTAAAGCCGAGATGGGCGGCAAGCGATTTCTCCAGTTTTAAAGCTTTTTTGGCATTATTATTCAAAAGGGTCTTCTGATCAAGAAGTGTCCCGACGGCACCTTTCAGTCCGCGGATAGCGTAATGGCTGATTGTGTAATCGAGGTTTTCAAGGGCGAAAAGCAGTTCCTGCCCTGACATCGCCAGGCGCTTGCCCAGTGTTGTCGGCTGGGCGGCGACATTGTGGGTCCTCCCGGCAATAATAAGGTCCGCATATTCAGCCGCCCTTTCGGCCAGCAGTTCAAGCGCCCTTACGGCCTTCAGCCTGATAATTTTCATCGCCTTAAGCAGCTGATACTGCTCGACGTTCTCTGTCAGATCACGGCTGGTCATTCCTTTGTGGATATGCTCAAAACCGGCCAGTTCGCAGAAAATCTCGACCCGGGCTTTTACATCATGGCGGATGGCCCTGTCCCTGGCATCAATTGCCTCAAGGTCAATATCTTCCTTTACCTTTTCATAGGCCTTGATGGCTTTATCGGGAATATCAACCCCAAGCTCCTTCTGGGCCTTCATTACGGCAATCCAGAATTCCCTTTCAATCAGTATCTTCCCTTTTTCCGAGAAAACATCCTTTACTGCCTGCGAAGCATAGCGCGCGGCCAGAACGTTTCTGATTTCCGACATAAGCTGAATCCTTGAATAGTCCTGAATAGTTTACATGATGATTATGACTTTTTTCGGGGCTGATAGTCAACTCTGTAAAAGCAGTGGTTCTACGATTACAACATTCCTTGATTTATCAATTTCGATAGTCTCAATTGTCTCTGTAAAGGGAGAAACATCAGGCATGACATATTCACCGCTTTCTTCATCATAAACAGGTGACACTTCAGCTATTTCCTCATGCATAATGTCAATCCGGTTATTGCTTACATTTATATAATATATGTCTTCGCCAGCTGCCCAGAAAGACACCGCTATAGCCCATTCGGCAGCACCGTTCTTCAGAAACGGCATATTATCACGGAAATGATAAAGCGCTCCGGGATATACTGTGACATCCAGAATTTTATCAGATTTCCTCAACCCCTTCCCATTCATTCGGAGGAGGTTCGTTTAAATATTTATCACACCTTTTAATAAAAATCGATGAACATTCATCATCGGTAATTATTTCCTTTGCTTTTACAAAGTACTCTCTCGCCTTCGCGAAGTCTTTGCCGTAATAACTGATAAGCCCTTCCCTGTGATATTTCCAGGCAAGTTTTTCCTTTTCGGAAAGATCGTTGCTGGGAGCATATATTTTCATGGTCCTGTTCAGTTTTTTAATATAGACAGTATCAAGCATCCTGCAGGGAATTATCGAATTTATCTGCCTGAAAATATCTTCATCGATTATTATGGGCTGCCTGTAAATCTTCGTCAGCTCCTCAAGCCGTGCCGCCATAAAAACCGTATTCCCTATAATGGTATAATCCATTTTCATATCCGATCCGATGTTGCCTACAATCGTTTTGCCGTAGCTTATACCAAGCCCGATTTCAAACCGGGGAAAATTTTTCACTTTCTGTTTCGTATTAAAGTCTTCCAGGGCATTTATCATATCGAATGCAGATAAAACCGAATTATAGACATCATCATCGTCTTTCACCGGAGCGCCGAAAAAGGCAAGAAGACGGTCGCCTATGTACTTGTCCACAATCCCGCTTCTGGACATAATTATCTTTACCATCAGTTCAAAATAATCACTTAAGCAGCTGATAACTTCATAGGATTTCAGTTTATCAAGCATTCTGGAAAAACCCCTGACATCCGCAAAAAGAACTGCCAGTTCGCTTTCTTCGCCGATCAGCTGAACATCGGGGTTTGAATAAAACTGATCAATAACATTCCTGGGAACATATTTCTGGAAAATATTCCTTATATAGGTTTCCTTGCTTTTGGCAATCACAGCCTTGTGAGCAAACTCCCTGATGTGGTCCCAGGCATTATCAAGCTGGCCGATCATTATGTTGAAATTATGACCAAGCCTTCCGGTTTCATCATCATAAAGTACCCTGACGCGCTTGCGCAGGTCAGTTGTTCTGATAATTTCTTCCATTGCCGCAGAAAGGTCTTTTACGGGTTTTATTATCAGTCTGGTGAAAAGGACAAGAAGGACTACTGACACAAGAATACTTACGAAAAATGATATAACGTTCTGATTAAGGATCCGGCTGACCGATCCGTAAAAAACATCTTCCCTGTCGGTAACAAAAATATACCAGCCGAATGGTCCGAACCAGGTGGCCTGGCTTACCCGTTTCTCTCCGGCAATTACAATTTCCTGCCAGCCGGCCGCAGCGTTCCGGCGCAGATCATTCAGGGCCTCCAGTTCCTGCCTGCTTATCTGCAGATCCGATGTCGCCAGATCAATTTCATTACCGCTGTCGAGCGCAAATATAAATTCCGAATCTTTCCTTATCTGGGTTCTGGCAAAAGCCTCAATAGCTGTTTTCGCAATATTAATATAATAAGGGTCTTCCTCAAGCTCGTTTGCCACAAGCAGGTCCCATTGGCTGCCTGTATATTTTTCCAGCTCATCAAGTTTGTAATTCAGATACTCGGTCGCAATTCCGGTTATGCTGTTTCTGGCTGACAGATAGGATATCGCAACTGTTATAATCTGTGATGCAATCAGCAAAGGAATAAAAACAATGATAATTTTGGCCTGAATCTTCATATACTGGAAAATTTAGTCTATAAAGCACTTCAGGTCAATCTGCAAGTCTGAATATAAATAAATAAAACAGTCTTTACCAGGCAAATCCGGATTCATATGGACAAAACGATAATAAATAAAGATAATTGTATAAGGTATATTGTATGAGCGACAACGGTCAGAATAGCATTCTCCCGGCCGAAGTGCCGGAAGAACTGCATGAATGGTATTATCAGGAAATCGATTCTCTTTTATCCGAAAGCAGGGCATATTTCAATCTTGAGGGCAGCCCCTTCAAATCCGAAAAGAAAGGCCGGACTGTCCCTATACTGATTAATATCCTGCTGATTGCAGTTGCAGCAGTCTGTCTTATTATTATTTTTGCCGTATTCGGGAAGCAGGAACAGAAAATCATTGCCAATTACAATCTTCTGAATCCTGTTGAGGGGAGGATTCTTTCTGCTTATAAAAAACAGACCGAAAAAAAACTTGCACAGCTTAACAGTGAAATAAGCAATATCGAAGGCCGCCTTGAAGGGGTAACAAAAGAACGGAACACCCTGCTTGCAGAAATCGACAACAGAGTGGCCGCAAGAGAGAAAGAACTTGAACTGAAAATGCGGAATGAACTCGACCTGGAGAGGGAGCAGCTTATAAGACTCGGCCTGCCTGAAGCATCAATACAATCCCAGATAACCCGGCTGGAAGAAGAGAACAAGAAAGCGATGGAAGAGGCCCG
>CAZKOK010000452.1:0-3798 GCA_964554355.1 uncultured Spirochaetia bacterium
TTACGGTAATTATCCTCCCCCTGCAGAAACGATGAAGCAGTACACCCTTGCAGTGCTTGCAGAGGGGAATTTTAAAAGTTCATTCACAAGCATTCCTGATTATCTTAAGGATAATGAAATCTGGAAAGACAAGTCAGTCATCAGCGAAAGCGCAAATTCCGGCAAGATTATTGTTATCAGTTCATCCCAGATGGCTGGTAATATGCTGCTGTCGCAGGCTCAGCAGTACAGGATTGCCGACCAGTTCATGATTATTCAGAACATTATGGATTATCTGAACGGAAATGCGGATATTGCCGAGCTCAGGACCAAAGGCCGCGGAATCAGCAGGCTCAAGGAATCTACCGACGGACAGAGGGTATTACTGCGGGTCATCAATATTGTGATACTCCCTGTTTTAATCATTGCCGCCGGACTTTTAGTCTGGGCAAGAAGACGAAGCAGAAGACGTCAGATTAAATGGGAATATTCAGGAGGAGGCGAAATTCCGGCTCAAAATACCGGGAAATCCAGAAAAGACAAAAAAGGAGGGGCAAATGAATAAGAAAAACATTTACCTGCTGGCTGCGATCGGAGTCGTTCTGATTGCCCTGATAATACAGCTGATTGTCCGGCCGGCCCCGCCTTCGGACCTGAGTAAATGGAACGCAGAAGAAGTTGACAGGATTATTATCACAAATTCCGAAGGAGAACTTGACTTTGTATGGAACGGAACCGAGTGGAGAATAGGCCCGGAGAAATACCTGGCTGATGACACCCAGATGACAGGTCTGCTTAACAGAATGATTAAAAGCAAAGTTCTTGAAAAAGTAACTGAAAGTGAAAACTTTGCACGTTACGGTCTAAATGAAGAAAACATGGGGAAAATCACTGTTATAAGCGGAGAGAAAACCCTTCAGACCATATATGTCGGTCAGGAAAATTCAACAGGCATGTTCAGCTATATCCGTTATCCCGAAAAAAAGGGAGTCTATCTTGTTTCCAGAAACCTGCGGGAGCAGATTGATATGACGCTGAACGATTACCGTGAAAAAGACATTGCCAACATCCCGTCTGAAACAATCAAGGGAATTTCAGTAACAAAGGGGGCCGGCTATACACTTGTAAAAGCTGTCAATACGGCCGGTGACGACAGTTCGGATGAGGAAGTCTGGACCCTTGCATCCGACAGTTCATTTGATCTTGATCAGCAGGAAGCTACAAGACTTGCAAATGCCTTTAACTCGGTAATGGCGTATGAATTTATTGACAGCATCCAAGGCGATCCGGTCTGGGAAGTTAATGTGACGGATGAATCCGGAAATTCAGTCAAGTTTGATATTTATGCTCCGGATGAAAACGGAAGATATCCTGCAACTGCATCCAGTTCGGAATATAAATTTGTCCTGAGTACCTATAAAGCCGAAGCAATAATGAAAACCCTTGACGACCTGAAACAGACGGCTGAATAATTGATTTGATAATCGATGCGGGCTGTTCATTCGGACAGTCCGCTGTTTTTTTATATGATTTTTATAGCGTAAATTATTTCTGCTTTTATTTGCCTGCAATCTGTATAAAATGCTATAATAGGGATAATAATTATGGCGCCAACGAAATTTATTCATTATCAGGTAACTGCCGGCCCGGAAAACATAATTCAGGTAAAGCTTTCCAAAATGGCCAATGTCCGCTTTATGAACACTGTCAATTATCAGAAATACCGTATGGGAAAACCTTATGAATTCGCCGGCGGCACAGCCCTGGAATCTCCTGTCGAGTTCAGGCCCGAAGACAAAAGACAGTGGCACGTGGTTATCGACATGATAGGACTGCACGGCGAAACAAAGGCGTCAATAAAAGTACTCTCCTGCTGAAATTATGCTTCTTCTGTTGTTTTTGGCCCAAAATAGTTATAAAATATAATTAATGAAGTACATACTTGTCCTTTTTACATTACTGACAGTTTTTTCATGTATTCCGGTGGAAACGCCGTATTTCGTTTTGAATGTGGAGGATCATTACGGGGTTGCTGATGGAGACATACTTTATCATCTGAAAATTCCCTATGAGTTTTCATCTGAAAAAGTACTTATGCCGATGCGTGTTGTATTTTTTCGTGATACCACAGGTTCGGAAGACTGGGAGTTTGTGTGGGGCTTTGAGGAAATTGCTTCTGAATCCGGCTATATTGATGTTAATGATGATTCCGGAAGCGGATGGGAAGCCGATTTGCGCGGTATGAATACCGTTTACGACAATTATGCAATTCGTGCGGAACTGCTGTCGGACAGATATGGCGGAGAACCGGAGGTAATAACATGCCTTACCATCTTCAAAACGTTTCGCATAGGACCCTGAAAACAGGAAAAAAGATGAAGAATTTTTTTTACATTGTATCGGCCTTATTTATTCTTTCTGTTTCATCCTGTGAGCTGTTTCCGTACGGTTTATGGGGAGAGAATGGAGCTGTTTATCTGCATATTGCAAATCTTGATTCCAGCCTGAATATAACCAGAATGGAAATTGCACTAAGACCGCAGAATGATGACAGCAAAAAAATAACGCGCAGCAAATCGTTCCCTCTTTCAGGTGAAGAAATGGATATGACGGCCTGGGATATTCCGCCGGGAAGATATGAAATGTCGGTTTACGTCAACCAGGGGTTCTGGGGCGATCAGATGGTTACTGAAGTCAACAATATATATCTTGATATAGCAGCGAGTTTTACAGCCAGATTTGATGTTGTTATAAATTATAATTTTACTGATTCAAACTATTATATGGCGCTTACGAATATCACTGACGATTTTGCGCCCGGGATTAAGCCGATGCTGGATACGATGTCAATATATGAAAACGGATCAGGCCCGACAGCGGGAATAAATCTTAAAATGCCGTATACGGCAATAGCGCAAATTTCAATCGACGATATCGGGGATTTTATACCGCCGTTTAATCCGGGAGTAATCGAAAGCTCAGGGACCTGCACTTACCGTGTATCCGATTACAGCACTGCATTTTTCAGGGATGTCGGCAGTCAGTTTAACATAAAGGTATATCATGAAGAGAATATTGTTCTCGCCCAGAGGGACGGGAAAGTTGCTTCATTCAATTGCATAAACAATCTGGATTCAACGCCCGATTCTCCGATATCAGTCAGTTCGGAGCCTGTATTGTTTGATCTGGAATATTCCGATCCCGAAGGGGCAAGCGGCGATATGAAACTGGCAGTTCTTTTTGCATGCGACAACGATACCAACCAGGTAATCAGGGAATACAGGACTGTTTACAATCTGAACCAGATGCTTATAAATAATCTGCCTGCTGACAGGAATCTTACTTTTATTGCAGTTGTGTATATAACTGATAATGACAGTGATGCAAATTCCGGAATCACCGGAACATTTCTGGGTTCCAGTATTGATCCGTCTAGTGATGTGGATATCGACCTGATGATTATTGATAAACTCATAGTTCCGGTAAACTGTTTTTCCTGGCAGAGAACTACAGTAGATACAGTACCGTAACCTGAAGCAGGATTTCAGAGGGAGTATAAAGTGATGAGGATACTTGTATTTTCAGTTTTACTGGTAATGATTCTGACCGGCTGCCCTTTTATCCAGGGTTCAGGCAAAGGTCTTGTTTCTGTTGTAATTCAGAAGGACGGAGGCGGGATTTTCAATTCCGGCGTTTTTATTCTGACACTCGAACCATTATCCGGCACTACCGGAGAGACCAGACAGAAAGCAGCAGCGCTTTCCGGATATGCCTGGCAGACCATTACCGCATTCAGCGGACTTGAAGACGGAACATGGG
>CAZKOK010000453.1:0-3788 GCA_964554355.1 uncultured Spirochaetia bacterium
GGTAAACACCCTGCTGAATATCGGCCAGGATGAATACATGACAATGGGCATCTACATGAATGATATAAGGGATACTGATCCGGCAGCTGTGCCGTTAAGGAAAATACTGGGACAAAAAGTCCTGCTGGCCGAAAAAAAAGAAGCAGACAAAGATCAGGACATGTTTGACGCCATGATGTCGGCCATGGATGACGAAGAGGAAGAATGGACAGGTGTAAAATATTCTCTTTCAACGATAAATGAGGAACTGTCAGATCTTAAGGATATAATTGTCTGGATTGATAAAGTGGCCCTGATATTTTTCTTTATTATACTGGTAATCACAATGGTGGGAATAAATAATACATTTCGGATTGTAATGATTGAAAGAATAAAGGAAATCGGCACCATGAGGGCAATCGGCACCCAGAAAAGCGAAGTATTCATGCTTTTCCTTCTCGAAGCCGTTTTCATAAGCATTATCGGAATGATTATCGGATTAGTCATTACTCTTTTAATAATGGCAAACGCTTCACTGATTAATTTCGGCATGGACAGTCCGATATTTATCGTACTTAAAAACGGCCGGATGACATTCAGTCTGGATTTCCTGAAAATGCTCAGGAATGCTGGTATAGTTGTAGTGTTGACCGCAGTTGCTGTTCTGCTTCCTGCGCTGAGAGCTGCACGCCTTCAGCCGGCAGAGGCCCTGCGTTCACAAAAATAGAAAAGGACATTTCAGGAGTTTTTTTATGACATATACTTTGCGAAAAATACTTATAGCTGCACTGCTGATTTTTGCATCAGCCTCCGTATTCGGACAGATCCCGGATACGGACAGAATATTGACAGAAATCGATGAACTGAGAAATTTCGATGATACTGATTTCTCATGTGTATATACAATAGTTTCCGAAAAACCTGGAGAAGAAAGAAGCGTAACCGAAGCCCTTTTGTTCAGGCGTGACAGCAATGACCAGTTCGTCATGCTTATCAGGAAGCCGGATGTTCAGCGCGGACAGGGATATCTTATGATTGATGATAATGTCTGGTTTTACGACCCGGACAGCCGTGAGTTCGAACATTCTTCACTTTCAGAAAATATAACAGACTCGGAAGCAAAGAACTCGGATTTCAACAGAAACTCATTGTCTGATGATTATAATGTCGAGTCATGGGAAACAGGCGAACTGGGCGGCAAGGCAGCGTACATACTGAATCTTAAGGCCAAAACAACAGACGTATCCTATGACAGGATGAAAATCTGGGTCCGCCAGGACGTTACAATAGTACTGAAATCGGAAGAATACGGTTTCTCCGGAAATCTTATGCGCACTACAGGCTATTTCAATTATGTAAAACTTGGAGATGACAAGTATATACCAACCCAGATGCTGCTTGTCGACCATCTGAATATCGGCGAAAAAACACAGGTAACACTGAAAAATCCGTCGCTTAAAAAAATCCCGGATGATGTATTCTCCAAATCATATCTGGAAAGGGTCAGCCAGTAAAAAGGAGTTCTTTCAATGAAAAAACTGCTTGTTTTCATATTTATAATTTCATCTTCTGCCTTCATTTTCGCCCAGAGCAATGAAGAGAATACTACTTCCGAAACTGATCTTTTCGATGATCCGTTTGCCGTACTGGATGACGAAGAACCGGATCCTCCTGATTTCAGCGAAGATGAAATAACGGCCGGACTTGATGATTTTGATTCGCTTTTTGAAAACGATGACATAGAGGAAATTCAGGAAGATGATTCGGCCCCTGACCTGGCTTCGGAACTGCTCCAGGAAGAGGGTGTGCGCTGGTCCGGCAGTTTTTCGGGCCGTATCGATCTGGGCTACACCTGGAACAACTGGTGGGAAGACCTGACTTTGCGGAGGTCCGATGACAACAGCCTGAGTCCTTCAGTTTCAGCCTCTCTCAGATTCAACGCAAGACCGGACACCGAATACCGTGTCGCCGGCAAATTTTCAATTGACCTGGAAGGCGGCAGCGGTTTAGAAGATTTAATGGATTTCAGCAATTACAGCATAGTACCGGATGGCGGAGGAGGCTTTTTAATTGTGTATGCCGGAGATTCGGATAATGACGGAGGCCTTCCCGATCAGAACCCGACAACCCTTGCACTTTCCGTCCAGGAACTTTTTGCCGATTTCAACTGGGACCGCAAACTCTTTTTCCGTTTCGGAAAAAGCTTTATAAAATGGAGCAAAGGATATTTCTGGAGCCCTGCGGATATTGTAAACCTGTCAACAATAGATGCCGAAGATCCCACCAGTGAGCGCCAGGGCCCTGTAAACCTGAAAATCAATTACCCTTTCAGCAGCAATAATCTCAATTTGTACCTGCTGCTTGACGGGGCTGTAGTCCCGGAGCATACGGCATTTGTGCTTAATTCGGAATTCGTAATCGGCGATTTCGAAGTCGGTTTCGGCGCATACTACAAATACGATCATGCCCCGAGGCTTGTCTCTCTCTTTTCCGGATCAATAGGCGAAATCGGCGTGTTCGGCGAAGGGGTCGTGTCCTTCGGGTCCGACCGGGTATTTGTCCGGGAATCACGCATTCAGGACGAAACCTTTGTGAAACTTGACACTTATACCGTCGACTGGCTGCCGTTTTTCTCGGGCACCATCGGCGGCATGTACATGAATAATGATATAAATATGAATATAATCGGCCAGTACTTTTTTAACGGAGAAGGATACGCCGAAAAAAGATTCAGCGACGGCAGCTCACTCCTGGAAAACGCTGTGTATCTGTACAGTCATCCGGAAGCAAACGGAATGATCCTTCTGCCGGAAGAGCAGGGAGCTGATTACGAAGATCCGCCTGAACTCGGAACAAACGATCTGATGAACTTCGGGCAGCATTATCTCGGGCTTTCGGTAATGTTTATGAAACTTTTTGACACCGATCTCGGCTTTTCCATATTCTGGCTCGCCAGTCTGACCGACTGGTCCGGAATTGTTTCACCGGCACTCTCGTACAAGCTTTTTGACAAGTTTACTGCAAGTCTTTCGGCAAGGCTGACTTACGGCGGGAAAGGCGATGAATACACCAACCCGATGGCCCTTTTTATGGGTAATGAGCAGAATTATCCCCAGGTTCCCACATTCGACCTTACTCTTTCACTATCTATAGGAGGAGGAAGCTTCTGATGAAAAGAAATACAGCCATTCTGATTATTCTATTCATTTTTACCGCCTGTAACGGCATATATAATTTAAAGCCTGAGACTCCGACAAATGTCAAGGCTGCAGCAGCCCATACCGGCAGCCCCGCCATACCCATTAATAATTGTCAGCTGGGACAGTATGGAGAATGCGGCAGTATATTATATCTATCGATCAGCCTCTTCGTCAGGTCCTTATAATTTTTACGGACAGACTGCGGCAACTGAATTTATTGATAATGGTATAACCCGGGGCACAGAATACTATTACAGGGTTTCTTCAGGAAATGCCCCGGGTACATTTGAATCAGAAATGTCGGCTTATGTAATGGGCATTTCAGAGACCCCATGAAATAATACCGTCATACAGTCTGCATTGCAGAACACTGCCGCACAAGCCTCTGCTGCGGCAGGAAAATTAAATTATTGCTATTTGCGATTTAAAACCAACTCTTTTATACTCATTTATATGACAGGATATAAAATCGCATTACTTATAGATACAATCGGCGGAATAGGCGGATTTCAGGGTTATATCTGGAAAGGCATCTCGGATTTCGCCGAAAAAAGCAATATATCTCTTTTTACCTTCTGCGGAGGAGAACTTGGTGATTCTCCTGAAAAT
>CAZKOK010000454.1:0-3777 GCA_964554355.1 uncultured Spirochaetia bacterium
TGTTCAGCTTCAGCAATATGTACCGCGGCAGACACAATAAAATAAACTCAAGACTTGCCAGAAAAGAAGAAGCTATAATCGAACACTATAAAGTCAAAAGCCTGGCCATATCCAGTGAAAAGCCGTTTGAATATCATATCGACGGCGAAATTTTCAGTGCAAAGAAATACAAAGGAGCATATAAAATCAACATCAGGGTAAAAGAGCGGGCAATCCGCTTTCTTGTGCCCAAGCGGTTTTACAGGAAGTTTCATCCGTTTCCGTGAGTAAAATTCTGAAAGATACAATATAATTTTGTTTCTCACGGAAAGTTCGGAGGACTCCGAATTTTCAGGTTTCCTTTCAGTATTTTTCTTAAGGCAGGCCTTTTTTCCGGTCAACCGTGCCAAAGGAAAATCCAGGATTCGGCTCCAATGAACAGCACAAAAAATCCGCAATCAGGTCGGTTTTTTCCATTATCTGTGCTATCATTGTTAATAATAAAAAGAAACGGAGCAGAGCGTATACGGACATAAAAACAAAACAGTTTGTTGATTTTTGGAACACTGTCTGTTATAATCCAGATAATTTGAAATAGACCGGTATATAAATAACAAACAGAAAACCTGTTATTGCAGCTTCATGGCCGTTATAAAAGCAAAAGAAAAGAATTCATGGGATTCGAGAATCCCGCCGTATTTCCGGAAATTTCGGCAGGCCCCGACATAAAAAATTCTGAAAACAGTTTACTGTTTTGTTTGTAAAAGTTTTTAAAAGAGAAAGGTAAACAAGGAAATGATGAAAAAAATCACACTTCTTTTCTTATTGCTGGCCGCAGCCGGCAGCGTTTTTGCACAGGAAGAAAAACCATCCATAGTAGTAATGGATTTCTATTACAAGGACATTTCGGCAAAGGACATGAGCACTTCGGCGGCTTCAGTTACCGAGGCGCTTGAAAACACAGAAATGTTCGATGTAATAAACGTCGAGGACAGGAACACCATCCTCAGAATCAGGAAATTCGTTGTCGAGACATGCCTTGATCCCGACTGCCAGGCAAAAGCGGCCAGGGCGCTCGGCGTCGACCTCTATCTTTCCGGCGACATCGGAAGGCTTGCCAACAAGTACATTTTCCATATGTCGATTTCCGATGCGCTGACAGGCGAAACGGTCTACGAAGGCGACAAGTTGTTCGAGGACTTCTCCGAAATGGTGGACAATCTCAAGGTGATGACTTATGAGATCTGCGGCGTCGATCCTGCCACAATGCCGCAGGATGATGTTATCATTATTGAGAAAGAGGTATTTGTCAATAAATTATCCCCGAAAGACATATTAAGTATTGCTTTTTTTGGTGTCGGCGGGGCAGCTCTTATAACCGGAACAGTTTTGCTCGTGGACGCCAACAGTTTTTATAAACAGGTTTACAGGCCGGCATATGACACTTACTACAGTCTCCCGGGTTCAGCTACAATGGAAGAATGGACTGATGCGTTTAATGAAGCCGAAGAAGGGCGTCAGACATTTGTGGGAAAGCTTGTCCCCGGTATAATAGTTGCCGGAAGCGGGCTTATTGTGACAGCAGTTGGTCTGGTTATAGCTCTTCTTCCTGATCCTGATGATAAAAAAAATGATGATATAGATCTGGGTATTGCTCCTGCACCGACGGGTTTTGGATTGTCCATTAAGTATTAAGAGAGGTAACAACTGAAATGAAAAAACCATTTATTCTGATAATAGTCTTATGTGTCATATTTATTTTTGCATGTGACATAAATATTTTTGAGGACATGATCAGGGACAATCCGAATGATCCCGGTTATGATCCGGGCTCGGATCCTGAAAACAGTTCGGACCTTCCGCCTGTTGCACCCGGTAATCTGACTGGTGAGTTTTCATCCAATCTGCAGACGATAACACTGTATTGGCAGGATAACTCCGATTATGAAACCGGATACAAGATTTTCCGCGCACCCATAACAGGAGCGTTCAATTACAGCAGTCCTTTGGAAGTCGGTATCGTAGAGGATCAGGAGATCTATGTCGATCTGGTTGAAGGGATCCCGTATAAATACCAGGTCTGCGGATATAACAGCCATGGAAACGGAACCATGTCGAATATCGCCGAAATAAACCTGGCCCGGCCGACGGTTGAAATAGAATGTGATGAATATATTAATGGAGACACACTTGTAACGCTGACCTTTAACGAAGAAGTGGATGCAGGCAGTGATCTGCTGACAGGGGAAATACAAATTACCAATGGAGAAATTTCAGGCGGTATAAACCATCCGTTTGCCAATATATTTAATTTCACACTCCATCCGACTATTACCGGAGAAGGAACGATTACCATAGAAGTGGACGAAGACGCAATCATCGGCGCTATTTCCGGACTCCCGAACCAGAGCGCATTGCATAATATAACTTTTGATGATATTGCTCCGAACGGCTGTCTGCTGGATCTGGAAAAAGCCGACGAGACAGGAGATTTCCACAATTCTCCAAGTTTATGGGGTGTGGTTTATTATGATGACAATATTGATGTCACCGAGATCTGCATAAATGACAACGATCCGACCCGTAACGGAACGGGCGATCCCGATGATCCCGAATGGACATCCCTTGCAAGCCTCGGGATACTGTATTCCGGGCAGAAAGTAGTATTCTATATCAGCGCGTCGAGTTGGACTACGGTCCAGGTCTGGTTCAGGGACGCCGCCGGAAATATTTCCTACATAGGAGCCGGCAGTGATAATGTGGCGCGGGCCGATATTCAGCCTCCGGTAATTGACGATTTCCACCTCGGAGGAACAAGCGATCCGGATTATGTGACGGCAAATCCGTGTAATGCGGAGTTTGATTTCCATGATCCTGTCGGAGGTACCGGACAGTCTGGTGTTGTCGAATACCAGCTCAGGGATTCTGCTTACACTGTACCCGGTCCGGTTTGGCTTACGCTTGCGGATGATTATGTTTCTCCTGATATATATGAAATAACCCTGCCGGGCGGCGACGGGGAATATGACCTTAACCTGTGGCTGAGAGACGCAGTTGGAAACGTAAGTGCATACGCGAATGATGATGTCATTCTGGATACGGTCGCACCGACAGTGGCTAATTATGCAACTGATATAACTCCCGTAAATGGTGATGATGATTATCCGATTAACGATAATATTACAATTGTGTTTGATGAAGCGATAGATACTATTGGAAGCGTACAGCTGTATTATGGCGCCACCTCCATAACATATTCACCTGGAGTATACGCAAGTATTTATCTGGATCCAAGTGATACTTCAAATAAGACGGTGATAGTAAATCCTTATGGCTCGTTTGCTTACAGTACCGAGTATTTCGATATAACTCTGACCGGATTCGAGGATGAAGCTGGAAATACTGTGACGCAGGTTTATGAGGATTATAGTTTTGCAACAGAGGATGATCCAGGCTGATCAGGCCAGTCAGATAGATTAAATTTTTTTTACAGGAGATTTATAAATGAAAAAAACCTTTTATGTAATATTAACTGTTTTGCTTGTTCTTGCTGTATGCTCATGCGAGCATGAACCGAGACCTGGTGTCATTACCGCTGTTGTTACCGGATTGACGGACGGTGCCCCTTATGTAGCCGGTGGAGGGAATATCGTTTTTAGTAGCGCCACTGGAGGTATTAATCTTAGTGACTCTGAAAGCATGTTTATTGATACATATTCAACTATCATAACAGATACAAGTGTTTCCATATCCTGTCCGGAAGTGAATCCAGGAACATATTGGATAGGTGTTCAAATA
>CAZKOK010000455.1:0-3772 GCA_964554355.1 uncultured Spirochaetia bacterium
ATTGGGATTGTATATCTGTTATTCAATTATCAGCAAGCATAACGGAGTAATTGAAGTCGATTCGGATCAGGAAAAAGGCACAACATTCAGAATTTATCTTCCGGCGACACCTGAAAAGATTTCTGAACCAGTCAAGGGAATTGTTCATGATTGCTGCCCGGGAAAGAAAATTCTTGTTCTGGAGGATGATCCCGGGATCAGGCTGGTTACAGGCAAGATGCTTAAAAAACTTGATATAGATTTTGAAATGACATCTGACGGTGAAGAGGCTCTGGAAGTTTTCAGGAAATGCTTTAACAGTGATGACGAGTATAAGGTTGTAATGCTGGATCTCACCATTATCGGCGGAATGGGCGGAAAAGAAACAGCAGCGAAAATCCTTGAACTGGCCCCGGATACAAAGATCATAATTTCAAGCGGTTATTCCAATGATCCGGTGATGTCGGAATATGAAAAATACGGCATTTATGCTGTCATAAAAAAACCATACCGTCTTCAGGAACTTGAGGCTGCTATTGTTTCCGCGTTCAGGTTAATGGAAAAAAACTGAAATCAGTTTTTTACCTTTGAAGAAAATCAAGAAAATCAATGTATTCTTCCGGGACAGGTTCGGTGGATTTTTCAAATTTCTTTTTTCTGCTTTCAGCCTTTAATATTGCGGCATTGGCCCTGTTCTGGTATTTCATTTCCAGATTGGTAAAAATCGGCTTTTTAGCTATTTCAGCTCTGATTTCTTTCGGGAAAGGACAATATCTGTAAAAAATATCTCTGGTTGCATTATTAAGTTTCAGACGCCCTTCATATTCATATATTACCCAGTTGATATAGTCCATTGTGTACCGTTCACGGTCTGATCTTGTCTTTTTTATAAATTCATAAACAAGTTCTTTCACTTCCGGTGTGATATTCGGGTTTTTTTTGTAAAAATTGATATAATCGTAATATGCTCCGACATAACCGCCTTCCACAGCGTCCATCCATTTTGCACCTGCCATGGTTTTCTGAAGCTCCCACCTGAAATGCCCAAGAACTGTACACAAGCCTTCCCTGAGTTTTTCGTTGTATATTACAGGCAGGAAAATCCTTCCCTTTGTATCCCTCTTTGCTCCGTCAAGTTCCTGCCACAACATCATTCTGGATCCTGCTCCAGGGTAAAGAACAAAATTCGGTACTACTTCTATTTTGACAATGTCTGATCCGAATTTATGATGAATTACAACTTCCCTGTAAAAAACCGAGAAATCTCTCTGACGTATTGCATCCAGTTCACTGGCGGCTTTTTCAGGATCAAGCATCAGGTAGCTGATGTCTCCGATTATTGCTTCATTGCATAATACCGGAAATGCTCGTTTCCTGGATCCATAAAGGAGTTTCATTGTATCGGAAGCGATCTGCCTTATCTCATACCTTACCCTGTCCTCAGCCTTGTCATGAAACATGTACTTTCCTGCCGCTTCTTTTTTGGTCAGTTTTGTCTGTTTCTTCAGAACATCGGTAAAAGACTGCCCCATATCAGTTATGGAAGGTTTGCATTCCGCCCTGTATATTTTCTCCAGAAAATAGGGCAGTGTCATAACGCTGACTGGTTTTTCAACACTGAGATTTTTCGAATATACAGTGTCTATGGCCTGAAGGACCTTCGGAGAAACCATTTTTTCATCAAGAAGCCCGAAATGCAGCATAACGCCCGGGATAAAGCTTTTCAGGTCGGTATCAATTATCTTGAGAAAACATTTTTCATACATCTGCCAGTAAAGATCAGAAAAATCGGCTTTAAGCTTGTTAAGCTTTGGTTCCAATTCAAATTTTTTCTTCTCTGAATTAAAGGCATTCAGCATGGAGACCAGTTTCTTTTTCCTGTCACCGGGAATATCCGAGAACTCAAGTATTCTGTTAAGAAGGTTTTTATATTTCGCCAAATTGCCGGGAATAATTTCGGGGGCGCCCGTCTGCTGCCGATTTACCTGTTCGGATGATTCTCCTGCACCGGCCTTCATTTCAGGCGGCAGCTGGGGTTCAAATTCTCCCAGTCTGGAATATACCCGGTATTTCTTTTCAAGATCGATTCCCAGAAGTTTCTGAATATCTGTCTTGCATCTCCATGCAAATTTGCCTAGATAATAAATGAAAATCTTCCTTTTATTTTCATCTTTTATTTTCATATTCAGGACTTCATTTATCCATCCCTTGTCCGAAAACAAAAGGGGAATAAGCCGTGAAATATTTATAATGAGTTTTTCGTTGTGGATAAGCATTTCTTCAAGAATCCTGCTCTGAAACTGGAAAAAATAAAAATTGGTCGGTTCATCATTTCTGAACACTGCATCAAGGATCTGGTCCTGTTTTCTTAACAATCTTTTTATGAAAAGGAACTGCTGATAATCAATCAGATTTTCTACCTTTATCTGATCGTGTTCTCCGTACAGCCCGAGTTCATCCTGTTTTTTCCCCAACAGCACATTATGGTCCCATGGCAGGGGTGCCTTGATTTTCATTTCAGATATTTTTGAGAAGATAAAATCCGAATAATCAGAAAATGAAGCGCTGTATCTGTCAGAATTTCCTGTTTTTCCGTGGGAATGGCCCTGTGAAGCTGCAAGGGTAAGTGAATCCTGGATTGAAGCAAGCTTGTGCCACAGATATCTGTAATTATTGAACAGATAAACGGCAGATTCGATTCTCTGGGACAATGCCCTGAGGACCTGAAGATTGAGTTTTATATTTGACTGGAACAGGGGAAGCAGCTTGTCAATATCGACTGGCATTGCTGAAATTATGCAGTCAGTTACTGTCCGTATTGACCTTGCATATGGTTCAGGGCTTCTTAAGCCCATGATGCCGCATACGGTTTCGCCTTTTATAAGGCCTACGCGGATACTTCTGTCCAGAATCTGGTCCGGTTTTATGTTGCCGGATTTATTGCCGTATGACATCAGCTCTGCCAGTCCGGAGTGCAGGATAATCAGGGCTTTTTTATTTTCTCCCTGCAGGACAAGAACAGTCCCTGCAGGGACTTTTTTGTTTTTATGCGTTTGAGCAAGATCCAGTATATTCACAATTCAATTATAAATGATAATCTATCCAGAACAAGCAAAAACTTTCAGAAAAATACGCTTTCTGAAATATCAGACATAAGGTATTAATTGTATCTGACGCTTATATAATCAGCATGAAGTTTTTTAGCTTTTTTTCTGAATATTCCGGGATTATACTGAATTATTATGAAAAATGTACTTTTAACCGGTGCTACGGGTGCAATTGGAAAAGCAATAGCAGCCGGTGTGCTGGCAGCTGGTAATTCGCTTGTTTTTACAGCACGGGACCGAAAAAAAGCGGACGGGACTTTGAGGGAACTGTCTGAAATTTCGGATAATGTCTCATGTCGGCTGATTGATTTGTCCGATGGCCGGGAAATCAGGGATTTTGCAGAAGAGTGGAATGGACCGCTGCATGTAATTATAAATAACGCGGCATGCACTCCGCGCAGGCAGGAATTTGCCGGTGACGGAACTGATATGATGTGGGCTGTAAATGTTCTTGCCTATTTCAGAATAATTACTGCTTTCAAAAGGCATTTATCCAGGACTCCGAACGGAGATGCGGCCAGAATTGTAAATGTTGGCAGTTATTATTCCGGAGGACTGAATCTTGATGATCCCGGGTTCAGGAAAAGACAATACAATAACGATTCGGCTTACCGGGCATCAAAGCAGGCAGACCGGATGCTTACCGGCTGGTTCGGCAGAATAATGGACCCCGCGCAATGTACTGT
>CAZKOK010000456.1:0-3766 GCA_964554355.1 uncultured Spirochaetia bacterium
GAAAACAGATATGCCCTGAGGACTCTTGCAGACTGTTATGACAATGAAAACGAAGAAGAAAAGAAATTCGATGCCTGGGAAAGGCTTATCAAGGTTGATTTTGAAGAATCAGATATCGTAAAGCAGCTCGCTGAAAGATTTGATAAAAAAGGCGAAATGGAAACTGCAATAGAATATTATAAAAAGGCCATTCACCGCTATATCAGCAAAAAGCTTTTTGCAAATGTCAAAGAGATCTGGCATAAACTTATTTCTGTAATTCCGGAAGAGACTGACTTTTTCTTTCATGTTGACAAGAAAATTGCAAAATCAATTTCAGAAGAAAGATCATCCCAGCTTCTTGAAGAACTGTATGTCTATTATCAGGAAAACTCGAAATGGGACAAGGCAATTGAAATCCTTAAAAAGATCCTTGGATATGATTCCAAAAACGGATGGGCCAGGAAAGAGATTGTTGACTGTTATCAGCAGAAATACAAAGGCCACAGCCAGCTTCTGGAATATATCAAGGTTTCCAACCTTAACCAGTCCTGGCGAAATGTACATGAAGCCATTGCCGATTTTGAAAAACATATTTCATTTGATGAAGGTAATTTCGTCTGCCACCGGACCTGGGGCATCGGAAGGATCAAAAGCATCAAGGATGATGAAATTGTTATAGATTTTGCAAAAAAACGCGGTCACAAGATGGCCCTTAAAATGGCAGTAAATGCACTGCAGAGCCTTCAGAAGAATCACATATGGGTAATGAAAGCGATTCTGCCAAGGGACAAACTGAAAAGCAATATCAAGAAAGACAATGTCTGGGCGCTTAAAACAATCATAAAAAGTTTCAACAACGCAGCATCGATGAAGGAAATTAAATCTGAACTTGTTCCGTCGATCCTCACCCAGAGTGAATGGTCCACATGGAGTACCGAAACCAGAAAAATACTTAAAACCGACCCTGAATTCGGCAATCTCCCTGAAAAAATAGATGTCTACACCGTAAGGGAAAAACCAATAACTATTGATGAAAAAACGTTTAACAGATTCAAGGCCGAAAAAAACTTTTTCCCGAGACTTCAGACTCTGCGTGAATTCATTGATACTGCCGATCCTGAATCGGATTACTTCAATGAAATGTTCTCCTATTTTACAGGATTTCTGAAATCCTATTCCAATGTAAACGAATATATCATATCAAGTTTTCTGTTTATCAGAAAAGTCATAAAAAACTATCCTTACCTGAATCCCGGATTCAACATGACATTCAAGGACCTGATCAGTGAAAATACTGACATTGTCTCCCTTTTTTGTCTCATTGACGATGCCGAAACCAGACGTGATTTCCTTGAACATCTCAAGAAAATCCATGACTGGCAGAAGATTTATATAAAACTGTTTCCGGTCTGTCTTAACAGATATATCATCGATGAACTGGAAAAACACAAGCATATCGAAATACTCCAGAATACAATCCAGAATATATTCGAGTCTTACCGCGACCAGCGCGCCGCGTTTATCTGGATTGCAAAAAACCTCAGCGACGAAAAATGGTACAGGGAACTGAATTTCTCCTATGAAAAAATCCTTATTAATATGATCCACCTGCTTGACATTACTTTCAGGGAAATCAACAACCGCAAGGATGTAAGCGAAAACAGAAAACTGAACAAACAGATCCATAATTTCCTGTTCAAGGAAGAAACCCTTCCGCAATATCTTGGAACAGCAGAACAGGAGTCTGTCTCAAGGCTTTTCGCTCTCGTCAATGACGTCAAGGACCTTGATCCGTCAATAAAAATTGAACTGAAGCATAGTATTGTCTCAAGATTCCCGGATTTTAAATTTTACGGCGAAAGTGAGGCCGAGGTTGTATCAAGAGGACTTATTGTTACCGATAAATCCTATCAGGCAAAACAGAAGGAACTTAAGCATATTATCGAGGTTGAAATACCTAAAAACTCCAAGGAAATCGGCGCAGCAATTGAACTCGGCGACCTCAAGGAAAATGCCGAATACAAAGCCGGTAAGGAAAAACAGGAATTCCTCAACCTTACAGTGGGCCGCCTGAAAGATGAACTTGAAAAAGCCCAGATTTTCAATACCAAGGAAGTTTCAACCGGCACAATTTCGTTCGGAACTGTAGTTGTTCTTCAGAACAATGCTACTGACGAAGAAGAAAAATACACATTCCTCGGACCATGGGAATCCGATCCGGAAAATAAAATCATTTCCTATTTAAGCCCTTTTGGTGCAGAATTAAGGGGACATAAAAAGGGAGAAAATTTAAAGTTTGTAATAAATGATCAGGAGTATGACTATAAGGTGAATGACATTCTTCCTTATGACTTTTCCTGAAAACGGGGGACAATATGAAAAAAGTATTTTTGATTATCCTGCTTCTCACTATTGTTACAGGTGTATGGAGTACTCCCAAAGATCTTATTGTACTTCTCGATACATCCAAGAGTATGACCGGAGAATTCAAATCAACCGTCACCTATCTTGTTGAAGATATTATGCGGAATTACATTCAGATCGGCGACTCCTTCCGTATGCTGCTTTTTGATTCGTATACAACTGTTGATCTGGAAAAAAATATCAATTCCGGCAATGATGCGGCAGATATTATCAATCATCTTGATCTTGTTGTACCGCTGTTCGGTGAATATACCGACCTTATAGAAGCTCTTGATACTTTATATACCTATACCGATTCTATCAGCGATCAAAATGAAAAACGCATAGTTATTCTGACAGACGGGCGTCACGATCCTCCTCCCGGAAAATATCCCAAAGACTTTGATCACAAAGCCGAAATTGATCGGCTGACAAAACGCCTTACAGAGAAAGACTGGGCGATTAGCATTGTGCCCCTTGACGGAGGAAAAACTGCCGAACAGGAGCTTACAAGCGAAAACAGCGGGGATTTTTTCACCGAAGATATGACCGATGCACAGCAGCTGGCAGAACAGCTTGGAGCGGATATCGTTAATCCGTCAACCGAAGAGGGCCAGATGCGGATAATGGGCCAGATCCAGCTTAAATTGCTTAAAAACAATCTTTCAAGTAAAGACCAGAAAGTCAGGCTTAAATTCGAGGCCGTGAATTACAGGAACGAACCGGTTGAAGTAAATATTCTCGGAGTTCTTTACAAAAGCGCTGATGTCCTTGATTCTTCAGTATCGGTTCCCCTTGAACCTGATGCAGTTGATACATTCTCGCTGGTTCTCGACTTCGGAGGCGCGCTTACCGAAAATAATACACTGTATCCTGTCAGCCTGTTTATCCGTAATGAGAATGTAAAGCCCACCAGCTTTGAACTTGCCATTTCCTATACTCCCCTTTCATTTGTACGGCATATTCTGCCTGTTATCCTGATTATTCTTGCCATTATTGCTGTTATTATCATTATCATTCTTGCGGTCAGGTCAGGCGGCAGATTATCACGCAGGGGCCGGGATGAGGAAAGGACTGATTACAGCCTTCTCGGACTTAAAAAAGATACAAAACAGCAGCAGACCAAACAGCGTATCACTCCCTATGATGAAAAAGCCGGATCAGTCAAGGGAACAAAATATTATCCGGATGACAGAAAATCCGCAAAAAAAGTCGGCAAGGGTCCTGAGTCAACAATTGCCCTTAGCGCTGCAAAACCTGCTGCCGGGGGAGGGAAAATCTGGTAAGACAGGGACCAGCCCGGAATAAATCTGCCCTCAAAAGAACAGGAAAATGCTGAAATAGAAAAATAACGAATCGCCCGGATGAGATACGTAAAAGG
>CAZKOK010000457.1:0-3754 GCA_964554355.1 uncultured Spirochaetia bacterium
ATGCGGAGAGGTATACAAACCGGTTTTATAGCCTGATTTCTGAAGAATAGATGCTGTAAAGGCAGCTGTTGTGCCCTTGCCTTTTGATCCTGCGATATGAATTGACCTGAAGCATTTTTCAGGACTGGAAAAGGAATCCAGCAGGATCCGCATCCGGTCGAGTCGGAAATCGCGGATTCCTGCATTGGATTTTTCAAAATTGGTAAAATCTTCCAGATACCTGAATGCATCAGCAGAAGATTTGAACATCAGCTGTTTTTCCTGTGTACGGCGGCAGCGGCATGTGCCGGAAAACATTCATATTCGGCCATGATTTCAGTAGAACCGGCAAGGCTTTTTTTGCCATTTTCTGTACAGTAAATCACCGACGAATATTTTATGAAATCACGTACCGAAACCGGTCCCCAGGTGCGGGCCCTGCCGCCGGTCGGAAGTATGGCGTTTGCGCCGATAACATAATTGGCTTCGGAAAAAGGCACCTGCCCGAGTATGATTTCTGCAGCATTGACAATACTGTCAAGAACATCAAAAGGAGAATTTACTGCGATCTGCAGATGTTCCGGAGCATAATTGTTGATAAAATCAATGGATTCCTGCCTGTCGGCGGTAACAACGGCAATTCCGAATTTTTCCAGACCGTCTTTCACATACTGTCTGCGCGGTTCAGGAAGCTTTTCTGAAAGACCAATAATTTCTGATGCCGCTTTTTCGGCAAGATTCACAGATTCAGTTACAAGAAGGACACATGAATCGGAACCGTGTTCGGCTTCGACCAGAAAATCATATGCAAGAGACACAGTATCAGCCGTATCATCAGCATAAATAAGCGATTCGGAAGGACCTGCGGGAGGTCCGCAGTCAACAATATCCGATAGTATCCTTTTGGCTGCACTTACATACATGCTTCCGGGGCCGATTATCTTGTCAACTTTGGGTATTCCTTCGGTACCGAAGGCAAATGCAGCTATTGCCTGCGGACCGCTTGCCTTGAATACAGAACTGATCCCGCAGAGCCCGGCGGCATAAAGGCAGGCAGGATCTATTTTCCCTTCAGAATCGGCAGGTGTAGTGATATTTATTTCGGGAACTCCTGCTATAGCGGCCGGAACGGCAAGCATATAAAGCATCGAAGGGAAATTTCCTCTGCCTCTCGGAACATAAAGACAGACCGACTGAATCGGAATTGCTTTTTCGCCTGCAAAAACACCAGGTTCAATTTCAATCAATTCCATGAATTTGCTGACCTGGTTTTTATGGAATTTTCTGACATTGGAGACTGCATGCTGAATTGCTTTTTTTATATTATCAGGCAGGCTTTTTTCAGCTTCCGTAAATTCTGCTTCACTTGCTTTGAGGCTTTTTAATGGCGCCTTGTCAAATTTAAGACAGTATTTTTTTACCGCCTTATCACCATCTGTTCTGACTTCGTCGATAATCTGCCTGACCGAATCCTGAATAGAACTGATGTCAATTTCAGAACGCCGGTACAGTTTATCAAGATCGGATTCCGATAAATCTGAAAATTTGCTGATTTTTTTCATAATCATCTCCATGTCTGTTTATGTGTGAATATTAATGACATTCAGGATTATGGTCAATCGGTGCCTTGGATAATGATTGTTATTATATATAATAAATGCTATATTATTTACAATCAAAGGAGCCGCGATGTTATCATTACTGTCAGACAGTCAGGCAATGTTTGCAATTGAAAACAGGGAACTGCCTGATGAAATTCGCAACAGCAATAAATGCGTTGCTGTTGTATTGAGCCAGTCCTGGTGCCCGCAGTGGATTGCGATGAAAGGGTATCTGAAAAAAGTCGCGGAACAGAATCCCGAAATAGATATTTTTGTACTGGAATATAACAGGAAACATTATTTTGCCGAATTCATGAGCATGAAAGAGATTTACTGGAATAATTTTGAAATCCCGTATATAAGGTTTTACAGAAAGGGAAATCTTGTAAACGAAAGCAATTTTATAAGCAGGTCAGATTTTGTCCTGAAATGTTCATTACCCTGATTAAATTCCCAGTCAGACATATTTTCATAAAAAAACCCCGCTTGTCCGCTGTTGTCTTTTCATTTATAATAAATTATGCCTGCAAATGAAGTTTTTTTTAAAATACATGATTCAGTAAAAGTACCGGAAATATTAAGAAAAAAGAAAGCCGGTTTTCCCATGATTATGGGAATAATTAACTGCACTGCCGATTCTTTTTATGACGGATCAAGAAAAACTTCGGCTGAGGAGGCAGTAATTACAGCTTTGCAGATGACCGAAGACGGGGCAGATATAATCGATATAGGCGGAGAATCAACGCGCCCGGGCTCGGAACCGGTTAGTGAACATGATGAAGCAGAAAGAGTAATCCCTGTAATTGAAAGAATAAAATCAGAATGTAAAGTTCTTGTATCGGTAGATACCAGCAAATACAGTGTGGCACTCGAAGCGGTAAAAGCCGGTGCTGATATAATAAATGATATTTCTGCGCTTGAAAACTCGCCTGAAATTGCTGAAATTTCCGTGAAATATAACGTTCCTGTTGTACTTATGCATAAAAAAGGAATTCCGAAAAATATGCAGGATAATCCATATTACGCAGACTGCACTGATGAAATATACAAATATCTGGGGAAACGTATTGACTTTGCTTTGAAAAACGGTATTTCTTCCGAAAATATTATTATAGATCCCGGGATTGGATTCGGCAAAAGGACTGAGGACAATCTTGATATTCTTGCAAATCTTGAGCGTTTCCGGGATTTCGGAAATCTGTTGCTGATCGGTTTATCCCGAAAATCCTTTATAGGAAATATTCTGGGCCGATCGGAAAATGACAGGCTTCCTGCAACTTTGGCTGCCAATATTTATTCTGTATGGAAAGGAGCTGATATCATAAGGGTTCATGATGTCAGGGAAGCCGCAGACAGCATGAACATCATTAAGGCTGTCGAAAGGACAAGAAATGGGATGGTTTGATACCTTTATAAATACAGTAAGAATTATTCTTGATATTTCCATACTTTCATTTCTGATCTATCAGGTATATCAGATACTTGTACAGACCAGGGCGATTCAGCTTGTTAAGGGTGCGTTTATATTCGGTACTCTGTATGTACTTGCTTTTCTGTTCAGGCTTGAGACTCTTTACTGGATAATGAATGCACTTGCCACGGTATTCGTTATTATTATTGCCATTGTATTTCAGCCGGAATTGCGAAGTATTTTTATTAAAATCGGACGGGGAGACTGGTTCAGATTTTCAAGTGCGCCGAAAGCGTATCAGCTTGATACGGTTATGAATGCCGTTGAAGTGCTGTCATCAAGAAGACGGGGCGCACTGATTGTATTTACCCGAAAAGTCGGATTAAAAAATATAATCGAGACAGGAACAAAACTGAATTCCGATATCTCTTCCAGTCTGATACTTACAATTTTCGGTCATGATACATCGCTTCATGACGGTGCCATTATTATTTACTCGGGAAAAATCGCCGCCGCAGGATGTTTCCTGCCGTTATCGGAACAGGCTGATATCAGAAGGAGTTTCGGTACAAGACACAGAGCTGCTTTGGGCCTTGCCGAAGAGACAGATGCAGTGATAATCGTAATTTCGGAAGAGACAGGGGCAGTGTCTCTGGCACATGATTCGAATCTTCACTATGATCTGTCCATTGATGAAGCATCAGGAATATTAAGAAAGCTGCTGAATTTCCCGGCACAGCAGGAGGAGCCGGTGTTTGAAGAT
>CAZKOK010000458.1:0-3742 GCA_964554355.1 uncultured Spirochaetia bacterium
AGCGATAACGCTACTACACATATTCTTTACCATCCTGCCAAATAAATCAAGTTTTCTTTTCTTAATCTGAAAAGCAAATCCTAACAGTCTGACAACACTTCTATACATTTGTTTATCAAAGATAAACCGCAGTACCCCTCCACCGGCCCGTTCTTCGCCATCCTGGCTCATCACTAGACAGAACACCCGTTATTTGCCAGCCGCATCCTTGCGTCTGGTTCGTTCGCTTTCGCTCACCAAATAACGGGTATTCTGCCTACCGGTTCCGGGGCATTTATTTCAGAAAGTTCATTCGCATCGTATCACGGTCCGGAAAAGAAGCAGCGTGTGCAGTTCCTGATTGTGTCCTCCGGAGGTAGGCAGAATGCATTTTTATCGGATGCTTGCTTACGATAAAAATCGTTCTGTCTAGGCCAGATCACGATTGTCTGTTTCCCTTGACTGTGCTGGCCGGGCCGGAGGAGAAACATCAATAATCGGGATAAACAAATTGATAATTCCCTGTTTCTATTCGTTGAACTATATCAAATGGCGTTACAACAATTCCAATTTCTGAATTCTTATAATTATTTGTTAATTTGCCAACAAACTTCTCTTTCTCATTTATTTTCCAAATCCACCAATTTTCTGAAATTTTAATATCTGGTTCTCCATAATCAGAAGAGTTACGAAAAATAATATCATATTCATTTTTAAAATCAAAATTTCCTATTTTTTCCCAGACCTTCAATTTTTCACCCAATTTCAGCATTACATGAGCATAAAAATCAGTCTCATTATTGATAATATTGTTTAAGTCAATATTATCAATATTTGAAATTTCTTTTTTAAACACCCTAATAACATTACTATTTAATTGTGTAGAATCGTCTGAAATATATTGAAAAAAACGATAATCATTATTCTTTTTCTTTATTGAGAAAACATCTCCTATTTTATATTTTGCCAAAGATATACTCCTTCACTTAACAATACCATACTGAGCCCATTTTGTCTCAGCAATAGAGTTAATCCAATTTAATAGATTATCTAATCCATATTTATTTATTAATTGTTGTTCTAAAATACGCGCTTCCCTATATAATAAATTTCCAGTACCGGGGACCTTAAAGTACTTTAATAATTCTTTTCCCGTTCCATATGCTCTAAGATGTTCTGCCCAGCGAAGTAGAGCCTCTCTTCTAGTAATTCCAACATATTGAACTTTTCCTGCTGCGTTTATCCCTTGATAGACAGTATATGCTCCTCTACCAGCATCATCACTAATATTCATAGCATCATCTATCCATGAATTCATTGCTGCTGTTTTGAGAGCATTATAATTCATACTAATGATCCCTACATTAGCACTTGCAAGAACTTCTTCATAAGTACCTGGTGTAAAGGCTTCTACAATGTCATATCCCCAACCGGCAATAGAATACCATAAAAAACCAAAAGGGTTAGAATGATTCCAGCAATAGCTTGCTTCTCTAAACATTCTATCTGATGCATATTCAGAAAAATGATGGGCATCCATGAAGATTTCACCATCACCTATTCCCGTTCCATTGGGATCTAATCCACCTTCATAAAGTTTCTTAGCAATATTACTTAAATCATCATCTGTTGAACCAGGCGACATTCCTTCATTTGAAGGACCATTTGAATTAGCAGATTCAATATTTATTTTCCCATAATCTATAGTATATTTTCTATTATAATTTATAGAACCAAGTGATGCTGGCGAAAATACTTCTTTATATATTTCAAAATCTTCTTCAGACAAGGCTTGCCCGTGATCATTACTTGAGCGAGTTCCTGAAGCGTCATACCATACATGCCCCGTCGGATCCACATACCTCACCGGATTATTCCCGCAATAAGCATACCTGTTCAATCCCGCCAAAACCGTATCCGGCGAAATAAACCTCCCCAACCACGGATCATAATACCGCGCCCCGTAGTAATACAAGCCAGATATCTCAATCGCAGACCAGCTTTCATCAATGGCCGTCTCTTCTTTTTGATGCTCGTTTTTCTGTTCCGGGGATCCGCAAAAAAGCAGCTGCAGGCAGTAACAGTCAGTTAACAAATCAATAAGACTGTTCACCGCTTCCTGTTCAACAATCCTTAGGAGGCAAAGGAAATCAAGCTGTTTTTTCAATGCTTTTTTAACCACTAAAGTGATTATACACTCTAATGTTTTGCTGTCAAAGATCTCTTTTTCTTTTCGAAATAATACTTTCTCTTGGCTTTGCGCTGCTTGTCATTCAGCCGGTTCTGTTCGATAAGTTCCTGCCTGAATGATTCAAGCCGTTCAAGGTAATTTTCATCGATTTCCCTGTAGTATTCGTTTTCCCGCGGGGCGTAGGTCTTGTAAATGCGTTTGATGTTTTCGACAAGGTCGTTTGTGTAGGTGCAGGTCGTTTCGATGCTTTCGTGGTCAAGGAGTTCCTGGACAAAACGCAGATCGAGGCCACCCGCGATCAGGTGGACCGCGACACTGTGCCTGATCGAATGGCTGCTCAGTCCTTCACGGTAGAGTCCGGCTTCCTTAAGGTGTTTCTTGAATATCCTGTTGATAGAGTTCTTGCGGATCGCTCCTTTGCTTCCGCAAAAGACAGGCTGGGTTTTGTTCTTTCTTCTTCCGGCCAGGTGTTTTTTAAGGAATGTAACAGCAATCTCGGAAACGGGAACAATCCTGTCCTTGGAAAACTTGGCGTCACGTATCAGGATCATTCTTGCCTCAAAATCTATGTCGCCGACTGTCAGGGCCGCTACTTCAGAGCAGCGCAGGCCGGATGAATACATCAGTTCGAACATTGCCCGGTCCCTGAAGTTTTCTTCCCCGATTGAATCAAGGAACTGTCCCATTTCCTTAACTGTCAGGATCTCTCTTTGACTGATGATTCCTTTCGTCCTGTACTTCATGTCCTGCAGGGGATTGGCGATCACAAGGCCGTCCTGGTAAAGGTAACGGTAAAGCTGCCTGATTACCGAGAACATCTGTTCGCGGATCCGTTTTGAATAGGGTCTGCCAGTGCGTTCGGTAAGGCATGAATCAAGATACTCAAGAAAGGTTTTCACTTCCTTTTCGCCTATGTCCCGGAAATCGGTATCAGTGTCCAGAAACGCTGTGAATTTCCTTAAGGCGCAGATCTTCCAGCGGATTGTTCCCTGGCTGTAGCCGCTTGCTTCAAGATAGCCGGTGAAAAGCTTTTCAACTGTTCTGCCGCAGAGAGTTTTCACTTTTCATTCTGCCTTAGTCTGTTCCTGGGATGGCAGGAATCAAGGCCGTCCTTAAGTGTTTCCCTGTCAACGGCCACATAGATTTCAGTGTTGCGCAGCCGCTTGTGGCCGAGTATCGACTGGATGTGGCGGATGTTACATCCGGCCCGGTGAAGATGATAGCCGAGGGCGTGTCTGAACATGTGAGAGGTGAATCGTTCAAGTCCTGCCTTTTTTACCGGTTTCTGCAATGCCTTGTTCACCATCTTGGTAAACGATGTCCAGCTTAGGCCGAACAGGCTTCCGTTCCGTTTGTTCCATTCGTTGAACAGCAAGGGCCGCATCTTTTCTGTGTACAGCTTAAGCACTTCAAGGGCGTATTCATTTAAAAAAGCCGTCCGGGAATCGCCGCCTTTTCCTTCCCGCACGTTGACCAGGCCACGTCCGAAGTTGATGTCTCCGGTCTCAAGCTCAGCTACTTCCGAGGCCCTGAGTCCGGTCGAATACATCAGTTCGGCTATCACGTGCAGCC
>CAZKOK010000459.1:0-3714 GCA_964554355.1 uncultured Spirochaetia bacterium
AAGCCCAGGAGGAGTTCCGCTGGGGTGTTCAGGCCTATCATAACGGGCTTTTCAACGAGGCGTTCCGTTCGTTTGAAATATCGCTGAGTCTGTCGCCTGATGATGCCATGACTTCATTCTGGCTGGGACTGGCTTATTTCAGGTCCGGTATGGATGATGTGGCCATTTCACTCTGGCAGGACCTGATGGACAGGGGTCAGGGCAGTCCTTTCCTCGATAATTATATTGATATTCTAAAAGTCCGCTCAGGGCTTGAACGCGAGCTTCTGACTCCGGGGAATTATGTCGAGGCCTATACCATTCTGGGTAAAACCGATACCTACAATACTTTTCACCGGCCTGCAAGCATACTTGCTCTGCCTGATGGAGGGTTTTATATTACGTCATTTGCCACAAATGATGTTGTTATTTTTGATGCAAACGGCGAGTCAAACAAAAGGCTTAACGGCGGTTTTTTAGGGTTCGATCATCCATTTGATGTGGTAATTGCCGAAAACGATTATCTGTATATCACTGAATTCTCGGGGGACAGTGTTGTCAGATGCCTTCCCGATGGTTCCCAAATGACAAGGTTCGGGGCATCCGGGGCCGGTGACGGGGAGTTTCTCGGGCCGCAGTTTATCGCAGTCGACTCAAACGGTTATCTTTATATATCTGATATCGGCAACAGGAGAATAAGCAAATTTGATCTTCAAGGCAATTTTCTGTTCAGTTTCGGAAGAAGAAACAGCTTTTTCAGAGGTCTTCAGGAACCGACCGGTATTGCGGTACTCGATAATTTTGTCTATGTAGCCGATGCCCTCAGGAAAGAGATTGTTGTCTTTGATGAAAGCGGAAACTACATAAAAAGCATGGGAGGCAGTTTCCTTAACAGACCGGAAGGGCTTACCGTTGCGCCGGGCAATCAGATCCTTATTGCTGACACAGACCGTGTGGTAAGACTTTTTCCCCAGACCGAAAAGCTTGAGGTTGTCAGTGAGTTTTCCGATTCAGGCAAAATCATAAAAGCTGCATATGATGCAAACCGTCATCTGCTTACAGCCGATTTCGATAAAAATACAGTATCAGTTTTGACGGATATACTTAATATGCCTGCAGGGCTGTATGTTCAGACAATGATGGTGAATGCCAGGGATTTCCCGACTATAAGGGTTGAGGTTGCTGTCCAGGACCGGCTGGGAAGACCTTTTACCGGACTGAATGTAAAAAACTTCAGAATTACCGAAAACAATATAATGCCTGATGAAATTGAGTTGGTGTATGCAACGGATCTGGAAAAAACCCTGAGTCTCGCCTTTCTGGCAGACCGGTCTCCTGCCGCAGCTATGATGAAATCTGAACTGAAAGATGCAGCCGAAACTGTATTCGGTTTTGTTGATAAAGGAGGTGGTACGGCGGTTGTTGTCAGTGCATCCGACCTGCCGGCAGCACATACTTCTCCGGGGGACGATCTTGAAACATTTGTATCGGCTGCTGCCAATTCAGGGAAATATACTTCAAATGCAGCAATAGACCAGGGTATTCTGATGGCAGGTTCGGAACTCATCAATACTCCCGGAAAACGGGCGATTATTTTTCCATATGCCGGTGATCTGGGCAGGAAAGCATTTGATATGTACGGTCTTTCGGTAATGGCCCAGTATTTGAAAAACAACGGAATAGCTTTTTACTGTCTTTACCTGAAACCCCAGTCCAAAATTTACTCCGAAGAACTTGAGTATCTCTGCAGCGAAACAGGCGGTAAAGCTGTCTACTATTATCAGTCTGAGGGAATCGAAGGAATAGCCGAACAGCTTAAAGAGAGAATCACAGGCCGGTATGTTCTTGAGTATAAATCAACGGCACAGACCGATTTCGGAAGAAAATATATTCCATTAAGTATCGAAGCTCATATCTATGCCCGAAGCGGCCGGGACGATACAGGTTTTTTTGCTCCCCTGGAGTTTTAATCTTTGGGCCTGAAAGAATTCCTGAAAAAGCGTAAGGAAAAATGGGACTCAATCTGCATTCGCTGCGGTCTTTGCTGTTATGAAAAAGGCGTGAGGAAAGGCCGGTATTATATCGACCTGAACCGGCCCTGCCGCTGTCTGGATGTCGAAACCCAGCTCTGTCTTGTATATAATGAGCGCTTCAGGATTTGCAGGGAATGCAGCAAACTCAGGCTTTACCATGCACTGTTTGCTACTTATCTGCCGAAAAGCTGCGCCTATGTTCAGAAATTCCGTCCATGGAAAAACCTGCAGCCGAAGACCCTGTTCAAAGGAATAAAACAGGAATTCCATACAGGAGATAAGTAAGTCAGCCGAAAGTGGTTTTCTGCTTATGAGGAAGTGATACAGCCGGTGTATAACTCACATGTACTTCTTTCGGTTTTTCAGCTACAGACCAGATTCTTTTTCTGTATTGAGAAGGAGTCATTCCCGTGTCTTTCTTGAACATCACATTGAATGTTGTTTTTGAATTAAAACCTGCCGAAGAGGCAATTAATTGAAGACTGCCCGGTTTACCAGGTTTTCTTTTCAGTACGCTTTTCACTTCGTTCAGCCTGTATTTGTTAATGAATTCGTAAAAAGTCGTATCCAGATGATTATTTATTACATATGAAATGTAATTCCGGCTGATATCAAGCTGGGCGGACAAATCCCCAAGTGACAGGTCGGGAATTCTGTAAAGTTTTTCATTTTCCATTGCCAGAAGCAGTTTTTCCTTGTATTTTACCAGTTTTCCAGGTTCCGGAAGCCTTAGTCTGTTTTTAGGTTTTTCATAAGGGACAATAACGGGCTGAATTATGACCCTGGATGCCATTATGCAGCCCAGCACCGAAATAACAACAGGAACAAGATTATATCTCATTCTGAAACTTGAAGTAAAATACAGCGTAACAAGAATTACAAAAAGAATGAGAAGGGCAAAAATAGTGAAATTCAGACAATAATTAAGCCACAGGATATTTCTTTTTTTAATTGCAGAGAAATTATTTTCCAGCGATTTGTTATAAGCCCGGAGTTTTCTTCTGGCCGCCAGCATATAAGCCAGTGTGTGAATATAAATTGCGAAATAAATAAAATAAAGTCTGATGAAATTTTCAGAATATTTTCCGATAGCTATCCAGTTTATTATGAAATTAATCTTGTAATTGCTGTCTTTAATGAAAAACGGTATAAAATATATTACAAGCAGCAGAAAAGGGATAAAATGAAGATATTTTCTGAATCCTTTATTTTTTTCAGGATTCAGAAGTTCCTGAACATACAGAAATACAGATGGTCCCAGGATACATAAGCATGGGACAGCTGTCAGAATAAGATGGGGAAGATGGAAATAGACCCGGCCGCTTATAAAAAACCCAAGACCGAAAATGGCATATGAAATAGTAACAAGATAAAGGGCAAGGAATCTGTTGGCTTTTCTGTTTCCGTTTTTCGACAGGAATAGGATGATGGACAAAAAAAGAAGAATAAATACACCTGTTGAAATACCAATAAAGTAAATATCAAGTTTTATGTACATAGTCTATCCTGAGACTTTTTTTATTCCTGCATGCACATGCAGTTTACCCGGATTTTTTTTCAGATTGTTTCCTGCTTTTTTAAATCATTAAAATGTTTACATAATGCAGATATAAATGCGTCCGGGTATGTATACCCGAACTGTTTTTATTTATGTATCAGTTTACAGAATGATTCGATATGAAGGATTCTGCATTACATGTCC
>CAZKOK010000460.1:0-3707 GCA_964554355.1 uncultured Spirochaetia bacterium
GCCTCCATGGATAAATACCGTCAGGCAGCTTGCGGCGGGAGTAAATATCAGTCTGCAGTGGGATGATTTCGGATTGATCAGGGATGAAGCAGGCGGCGGAAACGAAACACATTTCAGGGAGGGGCATGATTCAATTAAAGATATCGACAGCGAATTGAATAATCCGAGAATCAAAGACGAACCGAATAAAATAGTCACGTTTTCCGAACCATGGATTCAGGTTTCTGCCAAGGATATTATCGGTTATACATCTTCGATGGAAGGAGAACCCAATTATTTCCATTGGGAAGTTTTTTCTACAGAAAAAGAAGCTTTTGAGAAAGTGGCAGAGCTCTGCAAAACAATAGATTCAGGTAATGATTTTTCTTTCAATACTGTAAATGAAGCCGCGGATTGTATTTTCAATTATAACGAATTAAACGATCTGCTGGATCCGGAAGAGAACAGGTTTGCCGAATCTGTTGTTTCAATCGCCGAATTCAAAAAAAATGAAAACGAATCGGAGTTGTTAAGCGATTTTCTGTCCGAACATTATGAGACTACCGAGTGCGATTATGATTTGACAGTTACACTTGAGGAACCTTCGGGATACAAATTAAAAGATAATATCAGCATCACAATCAGGTATACAAAAGATTCCGAAAACCTTATAACCCGGAATAAATCTGTTTCGGACCTCAGGCAGGGATATACAGAAAAAGTATCCAGGGTCATGAATAAAATCACAGTGTCTGCAGCCAATCCGATAAACGGGTTTACTTTATTTAATGGTTCGTCTTTCGAATTGTTCAGGGAAATTGTCGGGAATAAAAGCCTTTTTCTGAGGAACAGCATTATATCGGCAAAATCCCCATGGTCCTCCGGATATTATGAAACGCTGGTAGATTCGTTAAATTCATTATCCATGATTGATTCTGATTACACCTTCAATAAGGAGGATTTTTGTCATTCCATTTTATTTGACAGCGAATATGAACATCCGTTATTTAATTCTGTTTTCGGGAATTCCGGTTTTTTTGATCCCGATGCCGCACTTAACTTTGTTCATCCCGCGACATTTCTATGGCTTCTCAAACAGAACTCCGGTTATATCAATAATAAAAACGATGACATGGTTGATTGTGAAAATAACCTGAAAGAGTATGGTCTTCTGAAAAACAATCCGGAAAGCCGTATCGGAGACAAAATAAAAGTGCTGATTCTGGCCGAAAACAACAGGCCCGGCAAACCGTCAGGAGCAGATGAAAACGGTTTTGCATCCTTATCACTGGGCTGTATGTCAATAAAGGTTGGCCTGAATTACAATGGTATATTTCAGACATTAATATCATTAATGAAATGGGGTACTTACAAAATTGACGGGATGTCGGTAATTCCGGGTCTGGAAGGACAGATTGATGTACCGGCTCCCTCGGCAGTTGATTTGTCTTTTTCAGAGACTATCGCAACCATAACCGGAATTGAAAATATTTCTTCTGAAGTGCCTTTTTGTTTTGTCGTATCATACAGTTTTGCCGGGAATAATATATGCTGTTCACTGATTTCATATAAAACAATAAACAGAGTTACAGGTCCCCAGGATATCAATCTCAATGTTTCGGATTTTGATAACCCTCAATTACTGGATGATTTATTAATAGACTTATATGTACAAATCGATCCGGCCGGCCTTGATGAAAACTCTCATGCCGGATTGGAAATTGAGGCCAGAATTTATAACGGCTTGAACTCAGTTCTTCCCTTATACTTAAATGAAGACAACCCGGCAGACGGCACAGTTAACTATCTTTCAAATTCCGACAACTGGGATCCGGACGATGCCGGATATGAATTCATAAGCTGCAACGGCAAAAAAGATGTTTCTGAAATTTTAAAGATTTCCAAAAAAGGTAAAATAACCAACATCAACGCTGCCCCCAATGTATACTTAAGAATTTTCTCTCCTGAAAAAGATTATATTGAACCAGGTGAAATCTCTATAAATAATGGAACCGATGTATGGGTAATATGTAATCCGCTTACCGGAGAGCCCATAAAGAAAAATTTTAGATATAAATCGGATGAAGAACATTTTGCCGGAAATCCCAGAGATTTTTATTTAACAAGGACCGGGGAATGGGATATCGGCTGGGTTTACGTAAGCAGAATAAATTTTTAATGAGGATCCCGAATGAGTGATATAAATACAGGCAAATCGAATAACATTACCATAATTCCCAAACTGACCCTGACCTCCGGCGGTGCTGAAGTTTTAAACGGCAGCACAATGCAAAGTATCGGCTTAAGATTAAGAATAGCCAATTCTCCTTTCAGGGAGCTAAAGGATTACAGCCTTTGCGTGAAATGGACAGGCATAGATGAGCACAGCATTGACAAGGATTCGCTGGCTGAATTCAATTGCGGAGAGGAAACATGTGAAGTAACTCTAAACGATTTGACTTTTGCCGATATCTTTCAAGGCGGTCCGAAAGAACTTTTCGGAAAAAGACTGACCAGCTTTAATTTACATCTGTATATCGAAAATGCCAGTTGTCTGATATTTAACAATCTGCAATTTATTGTTGATTATACATTTACATTGAAATTCGGGAGTGATGTAATCTTTGGAAACGGTGCTGTTTCCCAAAAACTGTATAACTGGGGAAAGGATTTAGCAATAAGGCTGGAAGATGTTGATCCCAGGTTTGCCGACTATTCATTTATGGTAATAATATGGGAAGCTGATTCAAATGGGAAAAAACCTAAGATCAAAAGGAATGCTGAAGGTAAATATATTTTAAGCGTTAACAATTCGTATACGTATTATCCAATCGTATATAATCTTCCGCCGAATACAACATTTTCCCATAACATAGGAATAAAGAATAATAGATTCGATTGTGAGACCATAGGATCAAGTGAAGGAGGAGGGACTCCTGATCAATTTGAATGGTCTGTAATTTTAATAGCACATAAAGATTTTGAGATAACCAATAATTATAAGTCCCTGGACTCAGAAAATAATCTGTTCTATGTCTTTAAGGATACATCGCTGATTTCAAGAAAAGTTGAAGTTACAGCAATGTCAGCTGCATATGAAATCCCAAACCCTAATTATAATAACAGCTTCAGAGATGTAACATACAATTTCACATGTGTCTTTTCGTTACGTCACCTCAGTACGTTATACGGATCCGAAAATAATATAATATCAATTGTCAAATACGATCCGTCACAACCAAACCATATTGAGGACTTAAGTATAAACGCCGGAAGTATAATTACCAGTTCTTCAAATGATATTCCTGCAAGTTCCAATGTTACACCTTTTCTGAGAATATCATACAGATCAGATGATAACAGGATTGACGAGACACCATTTCCGGATCTTTATGCATTTTTTGATATTTCCCGTTTTTTCGGATCGGGTCTTTACTGCAAATTACAGAATGGCATGAGCACTGAAAATATTAAATATGTCACCATAAAGAATGGTTTTTACAAAACTTCAGACAATAAACCGCATGACAGGGAAATTATTGGGTGGATAGTCCGAGTTTTATCAGGATAGACAATTATTTTGTTACCGGTATCCGGACAGGATAGCGGCTATGAAAAACCTGGTTTTCCAGGTAAATGTTGTATGCAAATAGCCGGAACGGCCTCCGGGGAGCCACGCAGTTCCGGATATTCCCGGACGGGGCCGATCCCGAAAAGGACCAGCCATT
>CAZKOK010000461.1:0-3695 GCA_964554355.1 uncultured Spirochaetia bacterium
GAGTACTTTACGGTGTCTTTGCTTTCCTTCGGATTATTCAGACCTGTTCACCGATTGAAAACCTTCATACTGTATCATCACCGAAAATAATGCACAGAATCCTCAACCACTGGGACAATCCGGACAGAACGGTAGAGCGCGGCTATGCAGGCTTTTCTTTATGGGACTGGCACAAACTGCCGGGGTACA
This sequence comes from uncultured Spirochaetia bacterium, assembly GCA_964554355.1. Taxonomy (GTDB): domain Bacteria; phylum Spirochaetota; class Spirochaetia; order CAZKOK01; family CAZKOK01; genus CAZKOK01. Next base: position 190 of record CAZKOK010000461.1, read on the forward strand.
GAGATGTCCGGTATACGGATTATGCCAGGGCCGTATCATCAATCGGCCTTAACGGAACAGTCCTGAATAACGTTAATGCAAACGCACTCAGTCTGACGCCGATGTACCTTGAAAAGGCCGCTGACCTTGCAGATATATTCAGATCCTACGGAATAAAAATATATCTCGCAGTAAAATTTTCAAGCCCGATTATCATCGGCAAACTAAAAACCGCAGACCCTCTTGATAAGAAAGTACGTCAATGGTGGTCTGACAAGGTTAAGGAAATTTATGAATTTATTCCCGATTTCGGCGGCTTTATCATAAAAGCAAATTCCGAAGGCCAGCCGGGACCGCAGGATTACGGCCGCAGCCATGCTGACGGGGCAAATATGCTGGCTGAAGCGCTGAAGCCTTTCGGCGGTATTGTCATGTGGAGGGCCTTTGTTTACGATTTCAACATTAAAGAAGACAGGGTCAAACAGGCATATAATGAATTTGTTCCGCTGGATGGAACATTTAACGACAATGTGCTGATTCAGGTTAAAAACGGTCCACTGGATTTTCAGCCGCGTGAGCCGTTCAGCCCTCTTTTCGGCGCGATGCCGAAAACTCCTCTTATGATGGAATTTCAGCTGACCCAGGAATATCTGGGATTCTCAACTCATCTTGTCTATCTTGCAACGCTGTACAAGGAATGTCTTGACTCGGATACATATGCAAAGGGCAAAGGATCAAACGTCGGCAAAGTCATTGACGGTTCTCTGCATAATTATCATATTACAGGGATAGCTGCCGTAACAAACATCGGAACTGACAGAAACTGGTGCGGACATCATTTTGCCCAGTCAAATCTTTACGCCTATGGAAGATTGTGCTGGGACCATACCATAAGCGCAGAACAAATTGCCGACGAATGGCTGAAAATGACTTTTACAGACAATCCGGATTTTACAGAGCCTGTAAAAAAGATCATGCTTGAATCAAGGGAAATCTGTGTTAATTATATGACGCCGCTCGGTCTGCACCATATCATGGCGGAAGGCCATCACTACGGTCCGGGACCATGGGTAGATACGGGCAGAATAGACTGGACTGCAGTATACTACCATAAAGCAGGCAAAGACGGGATCGGCTTTGACCGGACAAAAACCGGCAGTAATGCTGTCAGTCAGTACAGCGGACCTCTGCCGGATATATTCAGCAGCCTTGAAATATGTCCTGAAAACCTTCTTCTCTGGTTCCACCATCTGCCGTGGGACTATGTTACATCTTCCGGACTGAATCTCTGGGAAGAATTGTGTTTCCGGTATAATGAAGGAGTAAAATCAACACGTGCTGCAGCCGGAATATGGAAATCCCTGAAGGGATTAATTGACAATGAACGCTTTGAACACATATCAGATCATCTGAAAATACAGACGGATGAAGCAAAATGGTGGCGGGATGCCTGCCTCAGCTATTTCCGGCAGTTTTCCGGAATGAATATTCCTGATGAATACGAACAGCCGGAAAAAACACTGGACGAATACAGAAAAATCAATCATCCGTTTGCACCCGGAATATAATAAAACTTTAAATTAACACTGGAAGCCGGAAAAAAAATCTTTTATAATTTATACCTGAAATGAAAAAATGTTTGTGTATCCGGAAAAGTCTGTTTTTTCTGGCAATATCCTTACTGCTTCTGTACTCATGCAGCAAAGGCAGCAGTTCGGGCAATAAAGACAATCAGAAGTTTGTTTTTAAATACAGCAATACTCAAAGCGAAAACCATCCGCGCAGCAAATCAATGGTTTTTTTCAGGAATGAAATTGAAAAAAGAACAGATGGGCAAATTACAGTAGAACTTTTTTTTAATGGAATACTGGGCAAGGAATCGGATGTGCTGGACCTTGTAAAAAACGGTACAATACAGGGCTGCCGCGGCGGACTTTTTGAAAGGGCCAATAAAAAATATATAATTTATACACTGCCGTTTATTTTTGACAATCCCGAACAGATGCTGAAAGCAGCCGAAAGCAGCTTCGGGCAGAAAATAAACTCCTATGCGCTTGAAAACAGCTATTATATTCCGGTATGCGGTATTGCCGGCGGGCTTAGAAATATTACAAACAACATCAGGCCGATAAATACACCGGACGATCTGAAGGGACTTAAAATCAGGACCCCGCCGATCGACCTGACAATAATTACATTCAATGAACTGGGAGCGATTCCGCGGGAAATAGCCTATACAGAAACTTATCTCGCACTTGAAAAAAATGTCGCCGATGGTCAGGAAAATCCGCTTTCCAATATTGTCGATATGAAATTCTACGAAGTGCAGAAGTATCTTTCACTTGTCAACTGGCAGGCCCATCCTGATCCTTTTTTTATAAACCCGGACTGGTATGAATCTCTTCCTGACAATCTTAAACTGGTTTTTAATGAAACTGCCGAAGAAATGATGGAATACTCTAACCGTACATGGCTTGAATCTGAAAATGATTTCCTGACCTTTCTAAAGGACAGGATGCTGATAAATGATGTTGATTCCAAAGGCCTGGAACAGTTCAAGGAAGCGGTAAAACCGGTGTGGCAGTATTATATTGATAAAGATTATTTCAGCTGGGAAGATATAAACACTGTGCTGGAAATTATCTCGGAAGAATAACAAATCAGCTGCAGACATCTGAAAGGGTTTCTCCCAGATCCTGAATTGAATATCCTTTTTTTAGATATGCCCTGAACCCTCTTTTTTCATAATCGGGAAGTATGTTTTCAATTGCATATCCGGAAGATATCACGGCAATAACTTCGGGATTGATTTTAAGGAGTTCCTTGATTGTCTCTTTTCCTCCCATTTCTCCCGGAATAGTGAAATCCAGGATAACTGCCTTGAAAGGACGTCTGGATTCAGAGGCATTTTTGAATAATTCAACTGCCTGGGTTCCATTCTGCACTGCATCCGGCTCATAGCCCAGCTGTTTTAGCATTCTTGATACTGTGGTTAAAATTTTCTCATCATCATCCATTAAAAGAATCCGGCCGCTTCCCCTTGCAAAGCTTTTATGTTCATGCTCTTTTTTATCGATTTTCTGCCGCGTCGCCTTTAAATAGATATTAAAAGTGGTCCCTTTGTTCTTTTTTGAATTAAAATCAAGATATCCGTGATGTTCCTGAACTATTGTATAGCATATAGCCAGCCCCAGTCCTGTTCCTTTCATTTTGGTTGAAAAAAACGGAGTGAATATCTTGTCCCGGATTTTGTCATCAATCCCCTTGCCTGTGTCAGTGATGGAAATATGAATATACTCACCCGGTTTGAAATATCTGTTATTACCTTTCCTAAAGACCGCATTTTCTGCAGATATACTTATTACTCCGCCTTCCGGCATGGCCTGCATGCTGTTTATCAGGATATTATTTATAACCTCGCAGAACCTGGATTCATCAATTTCAATATTTAACAGATCTTCCGCAAAGCTGTATTCACATTTTATACTGCTCCCCCGCAGAATAAAGCTGGCTGTGCTTTTTATTGT
>CAZKOK010000462.1:0-3682 GCA_964554355.1 uncultured Spirochaetia bacterium
TGGTGTCTTTGGATACCGGCGGAATCAGCGCGTATCCTTCCCAGCGGCCCGCCAGAGCGGCCGTTTCGTCCGGAATACCTTCAGCCGGTTTCGTAACCTGGAGGTTTCCCAAAATCAGATACTCATTTTTACTTCCGGCAACGGGTGAGTGAATCCCGTCAAAACCGGGCGGGTCGTAAACCCGCAAGTACACGGACTCATCCCTTCCGGAAACGGCGTCCTGATGCATACCGAGCATGCGCTCGTATTCCTCGATGAACGCGGTAATATTCTCCGTATTGCCGGATGTGGCGGTCAGAATATTGCCCGACCGTTCCGTAACCGTCCCCGTATAGGTGACCCCGTACGATTCGAGTCTGGACGACTGGGTCGGCCAGCAGGTGGCTTTCTGTCCCTGCAGCAGGCCCGCCTGCGCCAGCACCACGGGCGAAAAGCATTGGGCGCCGATCACTTTTCCTGCAGCGGCAAAAGAACCGGTCAGCTTGATAAGTTCCTTATTATCATACAGGGATTCCGCCCCGTAGCCGCCCACCAGCAACAAGGCGGCATACCTGCTTTCATCGGCGTCCCTGATCGCCAGGTCCGCCTGAACAGCGAGTCCGTCAATGCCCGTTGAAGTGCCGCCCGACACGTTCGCGGTCTCAACTTTGAATCCCAATGCCATAAGCCTTTCGCGAGGCAGCGTATACTCCGGATCATAAAAATCTTTGTCCGCCATCACCATGAGGATGACTCTGTTTTCCGTCCGGCTGCCGCCGCATCCGCCCAGCGCGGCCATAATGCACGCGAATAAAACGGCCGGAACGACATTTCTGAGTTTCTTCATGATATTAACTCCTTTACGTTAATCGGGTTTCATTCAGGATACAGGAAATGCTATCGAAAATCGTCCTGATTCATGCAATAACGCAAAGTCGGACTTTTTCAAAATCAGGAAGAAGGATTAATTACTGTTTAAATAGTTCTTTTTAAATTCCGAAGGCGTGCATCCGGTCTGCTTTTTGAAAATGGAATTGAAGACAGATTTTGAATTGAATCCGGCTTCATAGAGTATCTCCAGTATTGTCTTTTTGGCTGCTTCCGGTTTGGCCAGGAGGGCTTTGGCCTCGTTGATTCTGTATCCGTTAATGAAATCGAAAAAGTTTTTGTTGAATTCCGTATTGATGATGTATGACAAACGGCGCTGGGTTATCGACGTTCTTTCCGCAAGTTCCTGGATGATCAGGTTCGGCTCAAGATACGGTTTTTCCGTCTTCATATAGGACATCAGTTTTTCCAGATCATCCCGGCTTATTTTTTTGCCGCCGTCTTCATGTGTTCCCTTGAGCGGGTTTATTCCCGGTATTATCCCGGGATTGTCAAGCACCTTGAGGATAAGAAAAGAGGAAAACCCGACCAGCGTCAGTTTTCCGCACAGGTCCAATACCATGGACATCCTGGCACCAACAATATACAGCATATGGTTTGTCAGGTAAAAAGACCACATGCATGCAAAACCGGCTATAACAATTTTAAGCCATTTCAGGTTTATTATTTTCAAGTTGGAGTAGTTATTCCCAATCTCGCCGCTGTATATAACAAGCACCCTCAGTATAAGTATCATATACATCAGTACCAGGCCGTGAAAAATACTCCATATACCGTAATACATGAAAACGGTAGTGAAGAATCCGCCTGAAAGAAACTTTCTTTGAACGTCGGGAGAGTATACAAGATAGGTTACGACAATGAAGGTGATATATAACACAAACGGTACAAGATGGATGAGGTCCGTTTTTTTCAATTTAAACTTACTGAATACTACCGACTTCACATACAGGTACAGGGTCGGCCCGAACAGGAAATCAAAACTCCCTGCAATAAAAAAAAGACCGGGTGCATTATTGACTACGAATTCCCGGTTGCACCTGAGTATCATATCTATTATTGAGATTCCTTTTGCTAGAAAAAAAAGGCCCAGCATCTTGTTGCTTACAGCCTTTCCCTGGCTGCGGATGAATAAAAACACCCCGAACAACAGTAATTGAAAAGCCGCTATGTAGCAGAGTATTTCATAGACTTTGTTCATAATAAGTCCAGATTATATACCCACAGTAATTAAATCTCAAGAAAATACTGTTCGGAGCATGAAGGACAAAAATGATTTTCTGATTCACTTGCTGATGTTCATTACATAATTTTCCTGAATTTCATTGACAGGAATCCGTCCCCAACGTCGCGCCGCCCGTAGCGCCGTCGCGTTCGTCGCGTGAACCTCCCCTCCCCCGTAGCGCCGTCGCGTTCGTCGCGTGACCGCCTTGAGAGTCCTGCAAATAAATTATATAATACACCGGATATGTCCACAGCTGTTCAAAACTTCAAGGCTGCATTACTCAATTTACCCGATACGACATTCTTTGAAATAATCCGCAATTATCTGGGTCCGGTAAAAACTCCGTACAACAAGCACAATCTTATTTCGAAGCTCATAAGTCTTACGGAGAAAAACAGGGACATCATTTTAAACAATATTGATGAAGATGATGCCGCAATGCTTACGGCGGTATCAATGCTGCCGGATCCCGATATAAAGAATATTGCAGGTTTTTTTGCAGGAGAAAAAAAATATATCGAGGTTTATCTTCACCTTGTCAACCTTGAAGAACGACTGCTTGTTTATAAAAAGAATGATGAAGGGAAATACCTGATTAACCCTGTTTTCAGTGAACAGCTTGACGGCGGGATCATTCATCCCGGCAGGTTTATCAGGTCCCGGAAAATAAAAAAAGACATTAAACTGCCGCCGGTTATCTGGCTGAATCCGCAGGTTTTTTTCTGCATGCTTTCAATCCTGTTCGGTCGGAATTCACTTAAAACGCCGGACGGCCGGGTCCGGAAACCTGTTAAAGACCGTCTTACAGCCGCGATACCGGCCCTGGAGAAATCATCATCCGGAATATCGCGTATCGTGAATACTGTCAAAATCATTGAATATTCCGGATTTCTGAAAACTGAACAGGACAAACTTAAAATCAGGAAAGACTTTTTCAGTGAATATAGTTTCAGTCCTGATGCATTTGCTGTCTGGCTGGCAGGGTTATTCGTTTTCGCTTATGCAGGAGATCTTCAGATCCCTTCAGATCCGCAGGAAGTAATCGGTTTTATTAAAGGAATTCTTTCATTTTTCCCTGAAAACAGGGAAATTCACCGCTTTTCCTTTGTGAAAATTCTCAGGCTGATAAACGGAGGTAAATATTCTGAAAAAGCTGACAGAATTGCAGATTCGCTTAAGGAACTTGGGCTGATAAAGGAAAACGGCGGTTCCTGGTATATGGTTAATCCGGATCTGGGAACATGGCTTTCATATTATCAGAGTGAAGGCAGTGTAATTATCAGCCCGAGTTTTGAACTGACCGTGCCTCCCGGCCTGCCTCCTGACAAATTCCTGATTATTGCCCTCATTTCCGAAGCAGGAAAAGCCGACATTTATTCAAATTTTGAAATAAATAAACAGAGTGTTCTGCGCGCCCTGAATTCGGGATTCAGTCCTGAAGATATTATTGCTGCGCTTGAAGAGGCAACTCATCATTCGCTGCCGCCGAACCTCAGGATATCGGTGGAGCACTGGGCCGAAGAGTTTACCCAGGTCAGTATCTATTCCGGCACCGTTCTGGCGCTTAATTCCAGACTGGCAGATATAGCT
>CAZKOK010000463.1:0-3678 GCA_964554355.1 uncultured Spirochaetia bacterium
ATGTCGACGGTAAAACCAAGTTTCGTCTGGAGCCGCGTGCTGAAATAATCACCGCCGTCAATAACATGCGGGCTTATAGGCTTTGTGTCATCAAAACGCAGAGGTCCCGACATCCATTCGGAAATATTGCCTGCATTGTCATATGCGGCATAGAGAATCCAGATTTCTTCAGGCAGATCCTGAACTGCAATATATTCAGCCGGATTCAGATACAGGCTGCCTTCGCCGTCTGCGTTTAGCGCAGGAAGCGGGCCTATGGGCCCATCCAGGATATTCATAAACTGAATGAAGCCTTCTTCATCCACTTCTATTTCAGATTCCTCATTCATCTTTACGCACATAAGCGACAGTTCAGCATAATCAAACCCGGAGACATCATCTGTGGCGTTATATGAAATGCTGATGTCTTTCGTGGTACTGCAGGCAGGCACAGCCATCCTGTCCGGATCAATTACAGGCGGCTGAGTGTCTATTGTAACGACAGATGATGTGTCTGTAATAGTTTCCGTTATTTCAGGTGATACAGCCGTAACAGAATAATAATAACGTTCTCCGTCAGCAAGGATTTCTTCATCGGAAAGAACAAGGCTGATTCGTGTATTATCTGCAGTTCCGGAATAAGTCCTTACCAGGCCCGCACCATCTTCGATATAAACATTATATTGATATTCCGGTTCATGAGTGCCATTATATACCCAGCTCCCTTCAATTTTGTCATTAACTGCCGAATACGAATCATCGGGATTTATGTAAATCCTTTCTTCAGGTGCTTCAATTACTTCCAGACTGTTGTCAGTTATGGTACTGACCAGTCCTGCCTGGTTTTCGGCTTCGAGTACGGCGATGTAGGATCCGGCCGGGACACCTTCCAGAATTAAGTCATATCCTGCTGTTTTTCCGGATGTAACCAGCCAGCCGCCTGTAATTGTTTTGCTGCTGACAACGGGTACAAATTCGCCTGATTCATACTTCCCAACCGCAAACCTGAGTGCTTTTATATCAATTTCATCTTCAGCCGAAAGTGTAACATGTACAGAGCTCCCGCTGAAAGGCTGGTTATTGGTAAAATCAATAGATTCAGCCGTCAAGTAGGGAGCTGTGTTGTCAAATATGAATTCCCCGCTTTGTACAGGATCCGGATTTGAATAAATAGCGGCGCCATTCACAGCCTGCAGCTGAAACCGGTAAACTTGCCCCGGTGTGAACACCATATCACCAATACAATCAGTAAGGGAATCAAACCATTTCTCTCCGGTATCAGCAAACCGATATTTCATTGTTACGCCGCTTTGCAGATCTTCAGCCCATGCGGCAGCGGAAATATGGCTTTCATCGGTATAATAGTAATTGAAGTTCGAGTAAACAGCATTTTCAAGACTTATATCTGCATCCGGAGGAGACGAATCAAAAACTATTTCCGAAGGGAATGCCGGAGAATTTTCAATATCCGAGGTGTTTCCGGCGTAATCTTCCACATATGCCCGGAAAGTTATTTTTTCACCGTCATATCCGCTTAGCTGATAGCTGCCGGTAATTTTTTCCGGCTCATCAGACACATAAAAATCTTTCGCAGCAAGTGGTGTACCGCTTTCGGTTTCACCCGTAATCCAAACGCGATTTATGCCGGTTACCTTATCAGAAGCTTCTACTGAAAATTTAAACGAATTGTAATAATATCTTACAGGCGTATTCTGTTCGTCAAGAAGAGTCATCCCGATTATCACAGGATCTTCGGTATCCACAACTTTGACAGGGCTTAAATATGGTTCGGATTTATTGCCTGCAAAGTCCCATGCTTCAATAAGATACCTGTGTTCTGTTCCTTCATCCTCAAGCGTAACTTCTACAGGGTAACCAGCTTCAAATTCAACAGGAATAGTATACTGAGGTATGCCTTCTGCTGTACATGCACTTACACTGATGTCCTCAATACCAGCTATATCATCTTCAACTATAAATGAAAGGATATTATCGGATATGTACTTTTTATCCCCGGAAATATTACCGCTTACCCCCGAGATTACAGGACCGCTGGAATCGGCAGTAATTTCACCGGATATAACGGTGGGCTTCCAGTAAGAGATGCTTTCAAGATATTCCTGATAAGCATCGGATACATTGCTGACAGGTGAAATTTCCAGTTCCCAGCCATATGAGTCTCCGTCTTCGGTGGTCAAATCGAGATCAGTCGGAATAAAATGCGGAGTTTCGCTGTTTGTATATACCTTCCCGTTAATTGATAACTTATAATCCACGTTATCGCCGTCCGGATCAGCAACACTGCCCTGATTATTGTAAACCCACAGGAATTCGGGATTTGCCTGATTATAGTAATTATCAGGTGAAATCATATCAGGGATAAACGGCGCATGGTCCGGAAGCGGAGCATTATACAGGTCAAATGAACCATTTGCTTTTCCTGCTGAATTAAGCGGAGAAAGCGTAATTTCGTACCACATATGCGGATCAAGTCCGCTTAATTCAAGCTGCTGATCCGCACCATCGATCCATTTGATTCCCTGCTGTTCCGTGGTGCCGGTTTCGGTATCGAAATCATACAGATCGACTGAATATTCAACACCGCCTGCAGCACCGAAAGATCCGCTTAAATCAAGATCCAGCGTTATATTTCCCGGTGTTCCCGTAAAATTCGATTCGTTTGCGGAAGCAATGATTACAGCAGGTGAATATAATGGAAACAAGGGATTGAGTTCATTGCCTGCAGGGTCGGCAACCGTGAAGACAACAGGGAACAGATAATTGGCGTCAAACCTTCCGGAGGGAGGTTCAACCGTCAGGACACCCTCGCCGGAAACATAATATGTATTACCGTAAGCATCGATAGCAGACTCTTCCCCGATTTCGACCGGAACGGTGCCTTCATAATAAGTGAAACGGAATTCAAGCGGTTCGGCATACAAGGCATTATCAGAGCAGTACTCCTGGTAGATGTCATTTACATTGAATTCGATTTCTGAAACATCATCGCTGCCTTCTTCACTGAAATACTCCGTATTATCTGAAAAAAGCCCCCGGCTGTAATCATCGTTTCTGTCAAAAACAGGGAAATGCGGACCGATCGGATCGTAATGGATCTGCATTTCATCATAACATAAATTATTTCCGCCGTCGTATACGCGCACAGCTGCGGCCAGATCCGCTTCTTCATCACCAGCAAGGTCGATACTGAACTGCGATATATCCGCAAAAAAGGAAAGCGTCGCTTCTTCCCTGTCTGCGAATTCATTCGACTGTCCCTCATCGGCATAAAAGCGTTCAAGATCGGGAGTATCTCCCCAGTAGCCTCCTATCGAAATATCCTTGAAGTTTTCATCTGCGAATGTAATGTCTTCTATTGACTGCCCTTCTCCAAGTTCAGCAAATGCCAGTTCGATCCTGTCTATGCCGCTCACGGAACCAATGTAAATTCCGTCTTCATCTTCTATCGGTACTCCAAGCAGGATTTTTACTTGCGGATGTATGGTATTGAAAAGCCGAAGGGCTGTATCAAGCGAGCCGAGCGGCGGAAGGTTGTCCACATTCAGAGTGAATGGTTCTGACTGAATGGGAATTTCTCCTGTATCCCATTCCTCAGTCCATGTTAACCAGCAATCATATATACCCGATTCAGGCCATTGATCATGATCTGACGGAAAAAAGTAATATCCTTCATCATTT
>CAZKOK010000464.1:0-2634 GCA_964554355.1 uncultured Spirochaetia bacterium
CAGAAAATAGAACACCAAGCCCAACGCCAATCTTCGGAGTTACTAACACCGGATCATTTTATAGTCCATTTCTCTGTTTCTAACCCAAAATACGCAAATCCTGAAGCGCCAGCACACATTCTTATGTATATAATGATGTGTCCGTTGAAGTTTCAGCAAAACCCATATCAAAATCCCGGCGCTATCTTTCCCGCGGCAGAAATATCCTGGACACCATTTTCGAGAAACATTTCAGCTATTTCTGCGATGTTTATGAGGAACAATATGCTGACAAATACGGTAAATTCAATCTTGAACGCATCAAGGAAGTCGGCAAAAAGTTCGCTGCCTGTGGTAATTATCTGAATGGTGTAGCAAGAATCCGCTGTACGAATCCTGACTGCGGGTATGATTACTTCAGGCCTTTCAGCTGCAAAGGTTTTTACCTGTGTCCATCCTGCAGTCAGAAAAGAACAATACTTTTGGCAGAACACTTGACTGAAAATGTCCTACTGAAGCTCCCGCATAGACAGTTCGTCTTCACGGTTGAAAAAGATTGGCCGGGCACCGCCCGGGATAGATTATTCTAATTTGGTAAACTAATTTCTCCTTCTCTGACACCCCTATAAGGGCAGGTATGTCCTGCGGATGATGAAATTCACAAAAATGCTGGAGTCCATTTATTCAAATTAATGCCAGTTGACAGATTTCCGGAAAAAAGCACAGCGGACGGTTGATTTTCCGGATTTTCAGCTCTGATCCTGCTATATTCCTGAAATTTTGGTTGACAGAAATTATAGAAATTCCTATCATTTTCTTTGGGGAGTTATCATGTATAAAAATATAAATCTTATTTCCTTTTTATTCCGGATTATGGTAGTTATTCTGTTTTGTGTTGTATCATGCGGTGACCCTTCCGGACCAGGAGACGATGAAGAGGATTATGATGGCGAGCCAATTTTTTTGGTCCGCGGCCAGTCAAGAACAGACGACTATTCAGGGACAATCTGGTATTACTTTAATTCCTCTGTCCTCTGTAATTATGAAATATTACTTTTTGATGTAGATTCCGGAAGCTATACGGGTAATTCAACAATATCCCTTTACCATTCGGATATGGAAACTCCGTTTTTTGAAAATCAGGGTGACGGTATAAAATCAATTTCATCAAACACATGTGAACGTATTTATATAAAAATTGAAAACGGCCATGGCAATTATAATATTGGCTACAATATAGATAATACAAGTCCGCCGGAAACCTGGACCTTAATGCTGTACATGAGTACGGACCAGGATGTTGATTATATACATAGAATACAAGAGTTAATAAACGGTTATCATGTGAATTGCAATATCAATATTATTATTTTACTGGATAAAAGAGTCGCGATAGATTTTGGCCTGGATGGTTTTGATTTTGATGATACAAGAATGTTTGTCATTAATACACAGGGTGTTCATAGAATAAGCGGTGCGAATGAATTCCCGGAAATAACAGAAGAATCCGTATACGAAGCAAATATGCGTGACGCAAATACCTTAAAGAAATTTATAAATTATTGTAAGGCTAACTATCCTGCAAAATATAATAGTTTATTTATTTTCGGTCTTGGCTCCGCGGCAGGAGGTGTTTGTGATGACGGTTATGGTGTAAACGACAGGTTGCATCCCGGAGAAATAAGTGCTGTTCTGGACAATACACATTCTGTGGATTTACTTGTATTCGCAGCCTGTATTATGGGCAATTTAGAAACAGCTTATCAATACAGAAAAGATCCCGGCAACAGCGGTTTTTCTGCGGATTATATGATAGGCCCTCCATGCCATATATGGCCCTATGAAAGAATGGACCTCGTGCTGGAAAGGATCAATACAGAAGGCGGAACAAATGGTGAAACAGAGGTACTGACAGGAGGAGAAGAGCAAATTTACAGCCCTTATGAGCTTTTACCGCCGGACCTGGCAAAGATTATTGTAGAGGAATACAGGGATGCGATGTATGGCCTCAGCGATGCTCTTGGAGATGTTAATAAAATGTCCTGCTATGATCTGACACAGGTAACGGATGTTAAAAATGCTGTAGACAATCTTGCAGAGTGTTTATACGGTAATAATGAAAAATATGTAGAAGATATTCGGGATGACGAAACCAAGGTAAGTTATTATTACTATTCTAATCCGGATCCGGATGAGGAGATAATTGAGCGTAAATACACTCCCTATTATGAACTTTATGATATTTGTTATGCGATAGCCAATGATATGGATGATAATTTTTCTAATGAAACAAAAGACGCTGCTTCAGAAACTTTAACATCCATAGGGAATTTAATAAAATACTCATATTACGGTTCAAATACGGAAAATAAATATGGCCTGTCTATTTTCTTTACTAATGGTGATGATGAGTATGAAGGCCATTATATCTTTGAGTACCAGTGGTGGTATAATGCCGACAGGGTAGATGAATCCGATTACGGAAATATACCGGAGAAGAATTATTATGGTGAAATCGCCAGCTGCAGAGACGGGGCAACGGCCGGGAATAATGATGTAGAGAACTGGTTTGAACTGCTGGATGCCTGGTATGATACCGGCGGAAACGGTGTAGACGGCGGAGTGAACGGTTATCAATACTAATTATTAAATACC
>CAZKOK010000464.1:2644-3673 GCA_964554355.1 uncultured Spirochaetia bacterium
CTCGTAAGGCGGGTGCCACGGATTAAGTCAGGTATATTTTACTGCGGATGTCCGCCGATAGCGCGGATTCTGCTCTTTCGAATTTAATAACCTGCTTATAACCGCGCCATTTCCGGTGCCGACTCCCATGGGCGTTCCTTCTGCCAGCGGGCAATCCAGGCCCCGGGCATTACCAGACTCAGGGCCGCGGTATCTCCCGCGTAATCCAGCAGCCCGGACCTGACAATTTTAACCCCTGCTGTGAGGGGAGGGAAGGAGTTGTAGTATTCCCTTTCTATTAGGGGCTTAAGTACGTCCCAGTTTTTTAACACACTCCCGCCGAGGATAATGAGTTTTGAATCCAGTATGGAGGTGAGGTTTACAAAGCCCCGGGCAAATATCCTTGCCGCGTTTTCCATAATTATGACTGCCTTTGGAAGACCGGCACGGTAATCCTTAAAAAGTACGGGAGCAGGCTTTCAGTAGTCCCTTTCAAGGGACGGGCTGGAGACAAAGGATTCCAGGTGCCCGTAATCACCGCAACTGCAAAGCCAGGCGCCGTCTTTATTTTCGGTGGAAATAAAGGTATGGCCCAGGTTCATGGTGTTGCCGTTCTTACCTTTGAGCAGCATGCCGTCTACGTAGGCGCCTGCGCCGATTCCTGTGCTCCAGGTCACGTAGCCGAAGTTGTCTTCTCCATGTCCTGCGCCGAAGAGTTTTTCCGCGCTGGCAGCGCTGATGCAGTCATTGGCTATACGGATGCTGCTGTGATATTTAGAAAACTCTTCTTCAAAGGGTATTTCCAGCCAGGAATTGTGGATAATTCCCCGCTCCTCCGCGAGCCCGCCGCATAGATTAACAGAGACAAGGAGGGTTTTCCCTTTTTTGTTTTAAAGGGGCCGCAGGAGCTTACCCCTACTGCGGCAACTTCTTTTTCCTTAATATTTATCTGCCTGCAGCAGTATGCTATGAGCCCGCGGACCTGGCGGGGGATGCTTTCAACTAAGTGCAGATTCTGACTGACAAGGCAAGGATAAATTTATCAGAGTA
>CAZKOK010000465.1:0-3670 GCA_964554355.1 uncultured Spirochaetia bacterium
ACTGACTGATTTTCCTGAAATCTTCCCTTAAGTTAATGTCTGCCGGTATCATTACCTGGGTAAAAGGCGCTGCCATATTGCCATTGGTATAAATATAAGGCATTGCCGTATTACGCGAATCGACAACAAAAACGAAATGAACATCGGCACCGGTTTTTCCGGCGATTTTAATGCCGGCCTGCGCAGCTCTCAGTGAATTTGAAGAACCGTCAATACCTGCAGTTATTCTTTTCAACATTATTAATTCCTTTTCAGAAATTATCCATTCTTTTGCAGAAATAAAAAGAAGAAATGCTTGAAAAAAATAATTTCTGGTACCTAAAATGATAATATGCTTTTTTTTCATGTTCAATGATTATTTTAAAATTGAATTGCCGGATAAAAAACAGGGAGTATAAAATTGAAAGAAGAAATAAATAAAGCCGTTAAGGCGATCGAAAAAAACGGATATGCTGTTGACAAGAGCCGGGATATCTGCCTTTATAAAAACTCTTTTGCCGTTCTCGGAAGAATTCCGGTTAACGATACGAAAGACAAACGCGAAAAACTGCTCCTCTATACAAATGGCAGCGAATATACAAAGGGATATATGACCGGATTACTGGCAGAACCGATGGTTAAGAAAATGACCGTTGATTATGTAGATAATGTAATCTGGGATTTTATATCTTCCGGAGATTATCAGACAAAATGGTGGAAAAACATCCTTGGAAAATTCCTGGCTGTCCTGGTATATCTGTTTTCACTCAGAATGAAATTTGATATTCCAAAAAGATTCAAAAAAGAACTTAAAGGCATCTATAACGGGTGCAAATCCGTCAACAGGAAAACAAGGGTAAGAAAATGGAGGCTGTGGGTCCTGAACACAGGCGTTGATACAATACTTTCGATGTTCTATTCAGGACGGCTGGGATTCTTCAGGCTTTTCAAATGGCACAGAAAATTCAAACTCAGAATTCCGGTTATGTGCCAGGGGATTTCGCTGGGCGGCAATCTGACAGAGCATGGTGATACGCTGTTCGGCAGAAATTTCATGTTTCCCACCTCCAATGTCTTTCAGCTTTATGTTGCCCAGATAGTACATGAACAGATAACTGACGGCGAACGGATATGTTTTACAGGAATCGGAGCCCCCGGTTTTGCAGGACTGATGACAGGGATGAATGAACATGGTCTGGGCGTCGGCGTCAATATGATTGCCGGAAACAACTGCAGTCCCCGAAGGCCGGGTTTGAATTCACTGCTTATGGTACGGCTTTGCACCGATTCAGCAAAGAATACCGAAGGGGCCGTACAGCTGATTGAAAATACACGAAGAGGCGTATCCTGGCTGTATGTAATCGCTGACCATAAAAATGGAAAATCCTGCGTGGTTGAGGCCGGAAAAACCGCAAGACGCAGGCGATACTTAAGCAAAATACCGAAAGACTACAGGGAAATCCTGCCTGACAGGGAATTCATCCGCAATAACCCGAGTGTCAGTTTCCGGCGAGGGATAATGGTCAGGAATTCGGGGTTCAGGGCACCCGAAGGATACTATGCCTTCAACAGAAAACTGTTTGAATACTACAAGCAGACACATCCCGGCTATAAATATGATTACAGGGAAAAGGATTTTGAAACCCATGGAATACTCAATGATTCCTGGAAAGATAAAAACTGTCCGGGCAACAGGTACTTCGCTCCCCAGAGGGAATTCATTGATAATATGCTGATTGTCACCAATACATATATCATTCCCGAAATGAGACTGTATGCCATGCCCTCTTTTACAAACCTGATATCACAAAGCCACCAGAATGATTTTCAATGGCGGTATGACATGCTTAACAAAATACTCCTTGATCAGATTAAAAAAGGAAAAATCAGCTTTAAAACAGCCAGGGAAATAATAAACTTCATATCACCCGAATCGGAATTCGCAAAATTTAATGATCATTATTACACAGACCCGGAAAAATATGGCCGGGATACACATATCCCTGTTGAAGGCAGCGTCTCCATCTTAAGCCTGAAAAACCTCTACATGGAGACAATAACCGGATACTATGAGGACGACTGGGTAAAGCTGGATCTGAAAGATTTTCTGCAGTAAGAATAATTAAATCCACCTACAGATTGTGCTTAGCCTCATTTTGACGTATTATATCGGCATCCGTACACATAATAAACCGGGATATGCAAATGAAAACTTCTGTGGGCAGCTATAAAGAAAACTCTGTTGTAATTCAGCGTCTTTTGTTTAACGACAAAATTCAGGCGGAAAAAACGATAAATGCGATGCGCCTGGGCATTGCCCTGTTTATGTATGCTATAATCGCTGTCTATATTATTTTCATAAACGGCTTCAGTGCCAGCAAATCGGAAATATTCGATATAATTGCAGCCACCGTTACCCTTATCCATGTTCTTGCAGTACGTTTCATGCTAAAAAAGGAACTGCTTTACAGAACGATGACGTTCATTTCGGTTTTTATCGATGTCAATGCAATCATGCTCAGCGTTTACGGGATCCAGTTTGCCCTTGTAAATTCATCTTCCGGGGCAATTTCGCAGAGTTTTCTGATCCTCGTGGTTTTTTATCTGATAGTACTGACACTCAGGCGGCATGATGCAATGAACTCTCTTTTTACAGGAATATATGCAGGGTTCATTTACAGTATTTTTGTGGTAATAATGTTCAAAGACGGAGTTTTCGGATCAAGATTTTATATGGCGGATTCGCAGTATTTTCAGCCCGATCCCTTCTTTGAAATATGTAAAGTGCTTTTCCTGTTTATCACAGGTCTGGCCGGTTTCATTATTTCAAAAAAGTACGATCAGCTTTTCTGGAATTCAATAATAATTGAAAGAGAAGCAAGGAAGACCGCCCGGAGATATGAACTGACATTTTCGCGGCATCAGCTCGGCACATTTGAATTCGATATCGAAACAGGCTTAATTCCCGAAAGCAACGCCAGATGCAAATTAATCCTCGGAATCACCCCGCAGATGATTGATCCTGTTTTCTGGAATTTTTTTGAAAATACAGATTTCAGGAAAACAGCTGAATCAGAACTCAATTCAAAAGGATTTTTCTATTATCCCCCCGAGAAAATCCATTCCGGCGGCCACATCCGTTGGGCTGAAGGATCGCTTACAATTTCCGAACAGAAGAATATTATCCACGGTGTTATAGTGGATATTTCCGATCAGATTTCGAACATCAAAACACTTGAAGTCCTTAACAGGAAACTAAAAACCGACCAGCCCCTTACCGAACTCGGCATGAACATTTCAGGTTTTATGCACAATCTGAAAGGACATCTCAATGCCGTATCACAAAGCGCCGACCTGCTCTGCGAATCGCTTGGAACTGAAAATCGTGAGGTAGTTACTACGACCCTCGGCATTATTAAAACCAGTACCGATACAATACTTGAAATGGCGAAAAACCAGAACAATCTGGTAATCGGCATAATCAGTGAAAAGACAGACGAAATCAATCCATCTGAAATTGCCGACCTGATTATACCTGCAATCTGCACAAATCCCGACACCAAAACAAAATGCAGAATAAACCGTAATATCACCAGCCAGGTGTTCCTGGGCAGCAAAACGGAAATTATATCACTTGTATACAACCTTATGAAAAACGCCCGTGATGCCGTAATGACAAACGGACGTAATG
>CAZKOK010000466.1:0-3665 GCA_964554355.1 uncultured Spirochaetia bacterium
TCAGGTCCGACCTGGTGGCCGGTCTATAATGTGCGCGCTTCTGCCGACAGCGACAAACTGCTTATTGAATACAATGCTATGGTGCGGCAGGGCACCGGAGAAAACTGGAGTTCAGTTGAAATAAAACTTTCAACTGCCAATGTCAGGGTTTCCGGAGTTATTCCTGAACTTTATCCATGGCGTCTGCAGTTTTATGTCCCGGAGATACTTAATTACGCTTCAGCCGAGAGGGTTACGGGTTCGATGATGAAAAAGGCCAAAGCAGCTCCGGCAGCTGCTGCCAAGGAAATGAAGGATGAGGAGATCATGGATTCAATGGAAGAACCGGTCGAAGACATGATGTATTCAGAGACAGCGGAAATTGAGACAGGCGGAACATCTGTTGTATTCGCAGTGCCGGGCCTTAACGGGATAAACGGAGACAACACGGATACCAGGGTCGCCCTGATGCATAAGGAACTGCCCGCAAAATTCAGATATTCTTCTGTTCCCAAACTTGTCCAGTATGCCTATCTGACAGCCGAAGCGGTAAATGAAACGGATTTTGCGTTCCTGCCCGGTCCGGCAAATATCTTTTTCGACGGTTCTTTTATATCATCATCTGCATTTCCGCTTATCGTACCGGGTGAAAAACTCGACGTTTCCCTGGGAATTGATGAAAGAATCAAAATTGAATACCGCTTTATAAAAAGGTTTAAAAAGAATGAAGGTCTGGTTAACAAAAAAGTAAGCGAACAGTTTGATTATCAGATCAGAATAACAAACAACCTGAAAATCAAATCGGATTTACAGGTTTTTGACCAGCTGCCGATTGCCCAGGAAAAGGATATTAATGTTAAAATGCTTGCCCCCGTAATGAAGGAAAACAAAAAAGATATTCTGATGGATGATGAAAATAAAATAACCTGGAATCTTCTGCTTGAACCCGGAGAGAAAAAGGAACTTCCTTTCAGTTTCATTATAGAATATCCCCAGGGACAGAAACTGAATATATAGATACTGCTTTAAAAAAGTGTATGTTCATATTTCTCATTAATGCTAAAATGCGCTGATTTAAGAAGAGGATTCCCGGATGAATGTCAATCTAAAAGACAAAACAATCCGGCTTGTAAACGCTTCAATTACTGATGTTTTAAAAGGCCGGTTGTATCCTGAAAAGACAGATATAGTCATTCTGAATGATAAAATTGTATCGATGCCCGGACTTGAAGGTGAAAATGACATTACTGCAGATTATGAAATAGACCTTCAGGGAAAAACTGTCATTCCCGGAATAATCAATACCCACACGCATTTACAGCAGGTCTCTCCCTCTGTTCTCTTTTCGCTGAAAACTCTCCGGCTGGAAAAAAAATATCGTGAAAAGCAGATTGAAAAACGCATGTCTGACTGTATTGAGCACGGTGTTACAATTGTCCGTGATTCCGGCACATTTTATCACAGGCTTTCAGAAAACCGGAAACTGAAGGAAAGGATTGATAATGGCAAAATACCGGGACCGGAAATACTTCAATCCGTTATTGTCAATATTCCTGGTAATTATCAGGCCGAAAGACTTGGATTTTTCCTGGATCTTGTCATTCCGCTTATAGGCATGGGTCTGAAATTCTCAGATCCGGAATCTTCAGTGGTGGTATTCAGGAAAGATTCGACAGACGAAAAGATCAGACAGGCAGTAGACACTGCAATAGATGAAAGAAAAGCCGATTACATAAAGCTTGCAGAACAGAAATATCACCGACTTAAGCTGGAAAAGGAAGTCCCCGGGATGAGCAGCCGTCAGATGGCCCTGCTGACCGAATATTCACACAGCCGCGGACGAAAAACCACAATGCATCATATTGAATCCGATTCCTTCCGTCATGCGGTAGAAGCCGGGGTTTATTCAATAGCACATATGCCGTTTGACAGGGTTCTTTCGGATGAAGAAGTCCGGCTGTTTATTGAAAGCCCATGCCTTATTGAGCCTACCCTTTCAGGAATTGCATTTCCGGGCATTTGGGACATCAGGAGAATGCCGGAAACAAATCATCCGTATATCAGGCAGATTATTGAGTATAAAAATAGTATGTATAATGACTTTACCGGACAATTCTGGATCGGAGAATTCAGACAAGTCCTTCTGGAAAGCAAAGCCCGCATTGAAAATGGCCGGCTGAAAACCGGACTTATGGATGCAGGTCCCATTCTGAGAAAATTTGCTTCCGGACTTCCCGTGCTTGTTGAAAATACAGACAGACTTATCGATGCAGGCGCAATATCAAGAATGAGTTTTGCCAACGACGGCGGATTTTTATTAAACGATGCCAATATCGGTATTGAACTCGATATGCTGAACATTTTTATGGAACTTAAAAATAAATCACTTAATGGCGCTGATGCTCTCCGCATTGCAACAATAAACGGAGCAAAATCACTTGGAATTGAAAATGAATACGGCTCCGTCGAGACCGGCAAGAAAGCAAATCTTGCAGTAATCAGCGGTAATCCTCTCAATGATTATAAAACAATAGGGCAAAAGGTCAGCGCATTATTCAAGGATGGCAGACTTGTTGTAAACAACTGCAGCCTTCAGATAAAATCAAGAATTCGGCTGATTTCAAGATCACAGAACAAATAATACAGTTTTTTTCCAAAATATACCAAATGGCATACTCCGGGCTGAATAATATCACTTTAAAATTATATGATTTTTTTAAATCAAATCAGGTAATGGAGGGGTAAATTATGCATTGTCCTGTTTGTCTGGAAGAAATTGAAAAAATAAAGGAGGGCGAATTTACCTGTAAAAACTGCAATTCCAACTACAAAATAGGAAAAGATTCCGATATTTCGCTTCTGAAAAGAGACAAACCGTCTGATATAACCTATGTTATGATTGCCTGTAATATTTTCAGCCTTCTTTTCCCGTTTTTGCTGTTTATTTCTCTTGAGGTAAAGCCCGACAATTTCCTGCTTGCTTTTGGGTTATTTATCTTTCTGATACAGACCTGTCTGCTGCTGTATGATATAAAACTCAATTCCGAACATGAGAAATATGACAGAAGGTCCTACCAGTATTATATGTTTATAAAAGGAAGACTCAGAAGACTTGATAAATTAAGCATTATGACCTTTTATTCAACTGCAGGTATTACCGCTTTCGGAGTTATTCTATTATTTCTCGGCATCCTCTTCTGACTGCATATCAATATTAACAAAACTTAACTTTCAACTGACAGAAAAATCGGTTAGTCTTTCAGTGTAAAAAAGTATTCAAGCAGTGGTAATTGGAGAAAAAATGCACTTTAAAAAAATAATCCATTCTGCATGTCTTCTGCTGCCGGTCATTATTATGGTAAACTGCAGTAATCAGCAAATTCCTGAAAATATCATAAGCATTGAAGTTTATGAAAATACCGTTTCTTCCACGAACAGCAAACTCTGGTCATATATCATTTCTGACAAGAAACTGATATTCAGTCTGTGTAATGACCTGAAAAAAATCAAAAAAACGGAATTCAGTCCCCTCTACAATATCAGCATGATAACAGACAAGAATGAACAGATAAATCTTGTTACCGACGGGCAGATTTTTGAATACACTGCCGGATCTGTTTACTATTCACTTGAAGAACCATTAAGTATTTTATCTTTTAAGTCAGTTGCACAGAAATATTCCGACG
>CAZKOK010000467.1:0-3653 GCA_964554355.1 uncultured Spirochaetia bacterium
TATATCAACAGTTTCCCGCCGGGCGGGAGACATGTATAAATTCATTACAAATAAAAAGGCGGACTCTTATGTCAGATCAGTCTGAGAACATCGTCGATACTCCTGTGCAGGCAGAATCCCGTGAAGTCAAGGGAATGTTTGAAGGCCCGGTTGTACCCATGCTTGTCAAACTTTCAATACCGATGTTTCTTTCAATGCTTGTTCAGGTTTTCCATAATGCACTTGATATGTGGTTCATCGGCAAAATAGACATGACTGATCCTTCCTATGTAGGCGGATCGAAGATGGTCTGGCCGCTGATTTTTCTGGCCATGGCAGTTGCGAACGGGCTTGCGATTGGCATGAGCTCGCTTGTCGCCAGAGCGATAGGGGAAAAAAACAGAAGCATCCTGAACAGGACAGCGGAATCAGGGCTTTTTATTGCAATCATTGCTTCAATAGTTCTGGTTTCAGTTTATTATATTTTCTCCAGCCAGCTGATAGGACTCCTGGGCGCCAAAGGTACGTTTTCAGTGCATGCAAAAGAGTATCTCATGTATATAATCCCGGCAGGCGCTGTTGTATTCATCATGCATGTTTTTATCGGAATACTTCAGGGCGAAGGCCTGATGAAATACATTATGGTTGGGATGCTTTTGGGAACCGTGGCAAATCTGATTCTCGATCCAGTGTTTATCTTTCTTTTCAGAATGGGCGTCAGGGGGGCAGCGCTTGCGACAACCCTGGCTCAGGGAATCAGCTGTGCATACATGTTGTTCGTGTTTCTGAAGGGTATACCGACTGTCAGGATAGAATTCCACCTGAAGAACGTCAGCACCAAAGTCATGCGTAAAATACTTTCAATTGGGGTTCCCCAGACCTTCGGAATGATGCTCATGTCGGTCGGGTTTATGGTTTTTAACAGGATTATATTTAAAATCGATGAAAATGCACTTACGGCATATCAGATGACGGGCACATTCGACCAGATTGTATTGAACCCGGTTTTTGCAATAGCGGGCGCTGTCGTTACATTGATCGGACAAAACGCCGGAAGGGGCCTTACTGACAGAGTCAGGGATATCTGGAGGAAGTCTCTTTTCCTTGCGGCAGGGTGTACGCTGTTTTTTGCGGCAATTATGTTTTTTGCAGCTCCGCTGATTTATAAAATGTATACTGATGTCGATGCGGTCAGGAATTATGCTGTGATGCAGACCAGAATTATGGAATTCACCTATATTTTTTCCGCAATAGCTGTTTTGGGAAGATCGGCTTTTCAGGCATTCGGATTTTCGGTAAAGGCAATGATAATTATGCTGTTCCGTGTGCTTGGTTTCGGAATTCCGATGGCGGCGCTGTTTGTATATGTTTTTAATATGGGGATTTACGGTGTCTGGGCCGGCTTAATGGCAGCCAATTTCCTGGGAGCCGTATTCGGCTTTTTCTGGGTCGAATCGGATCTGAAGAGAATCAGCCGGGGATTTTTAAAAGTCCGCACTACAGCATAAATTGTTATGAGGCCGCGGATGAAAAAAGGGTAAAAATGCGGGAATCCATCTGCAATTGGGTGATTTCGGGTTTCATATTTTATCAGAAATTGTTTTTACAGAAATATAAGTATTTCAGGTCATACAACCATGCGTCAGCGATCGCTGACGCATGCACGGTTGAATTCAATGCCATTGTTTTTCCTGTTAAAAACTTTCCGGATCAAACGGCAGCGGTTTTCCGGGTCTCCTGCTGAATACTTCATCGGAGAATATGCCGGTCATCTTTTCCAGTATCCCGTATACCTGCTTTTTTTCAGCCAGGCATCTGTCAACCAGTTCCTGCGGATAGCCGAATTTTTTCCGGTGGATTTCAAATTCATCTTCATCATCTATGGTGATTTCACTGTTTCCACACATTCTGAAAACATCAATATCCAGATCCACGGCCGAGACTTCCCGATGGTCCCAGACTGCGGGTGTCGCGATATTCACATAAATCATCCTGGGAGACCAGTCTCTTTCCCACATTAATATGACATTGTAAAACCTGTCAGAAAACATAAAGACCAGAGAACTCCGGCCGCTTTTAAATTCTCCTCTGTAACCTGAAATTTGTGCATCCGGTTCCTTGCAGATCACAAGAACCGAATCTGTCCGGAGGATTTCTTCTGTCTCAAATCTGTAGTGTATGCTGCCGTCGTATTTTTTTGTATTATGAATTATTTTTTTCATTTCAGTTTTTTGGTAAAACATATTATCAGATCGTCATCAACCTTTACAGTTTCACCATATCATCATAATAGGCGAGATACTGCGCTTCCGGTTTGTCCCAGCCCTGCGCCTTGAATGACTGTGCAATAATACGGCAGTCCTCTTTTCCAAGATTGCGGATAGTCAACGTCATTTTTTTGCTCCGTTCCAGTATTGCGGGACTTCATATCCTTTTGGAATGTTTACAATGCCCTCGGCCGAATATCCGAGAAGCATTGTGCAGAAAATATCTTCCTTTATGGTCAGGATCTTTCTGAGTTTTCTGTAGATCTTGAGTGTGATCAGCAGCGCATCATTAAGGCAGGTACCTATGCCCAGGGTTTCAGCCATATACATCATCGAAGCCATCATATACGGCGCACTGTGCGCTGTAACAGGGACACGTTTATTTCCGGTTATTATGAGGACAGCCTGTGTATTTTCAGATATTCCCCGCTTTTTATATTTTATGCTTACTTCCATCTTTTTTCTGATTACATCAAGTTTTCCTGCAAAGATTTTAAAAAACCAGGTGACAGATCTTTTATTGATTTAAGAAATACAGTCATACATGCTGAATGTAAAAGTGTTGGGTCTGAAAACCTTTTAATATTATAAGGATAAAACTTGCTGAGGTATTTGACCTCTTTTAAAACTATGTCCCTGACATGTCTTAAGGAAGGATTCAATTTGATTCCTGTCTTTTATCCCAGACTCTTTGAGCCTTTCCCTCGCTTCTTGCTATGGTCCTTGGCTCCTTTAAACTGACTTTTACATGAATGCCTATTGCTGAATAGAGCCTGCCTTCAATTGATTTTTCAAAAAATTCCAGGTCCATTAATTTTTCCTGGAATGTAGTGTCAGATACTTCCACCCAGACTTCTATCTGGTCCATGTAATTTTCCTTTGTCAGCACTATAAGATAATGAGGTTCAAGGTCCTCTATCTTTATAAGAACTTCCTCTATCTGTGAAGGAAATACGTTGACGCCCCTGATAATAAGCATGTCATCTGTCCTGCCCATCGGTCTTGCCATTTTGAGCAGGGTCTTTCCGCAGGCACAATCATCCTTATAAATATAGGAGATATCTTTTGTCCTGTATCTTAAGACAGGGAAAGCTTTTTTGGTAAGCGTTGTAAAAACAAGCTCACCTTTCTGGCCATTTTCCAATGTCTTTCCTGTCTCCGGATCTATTATCTCTGTCAGGAAATGATCTTCGTTTATATGAAGCCCACTTTTTACCAGGCATTCACATGAAACTCCCGGTCCTATTACCTCACTGAGCCCATAACTGTTTAAAGCAGTCATATGAAGCCTGTTTTCTATTTCTGTACGCATTGCCTCACTCCAGGGTTCGGCCCCAAGAAAGCCAAGCCTTATATCAAGTTTGGAAAAATCTATACCTAATTTTTCACCCAGTTCTGCCATATAAA
>CAZKOK010000468.1:0-3652 GCA_964554355.1 uncultured Spirochaetia bacterium
CGCGCCGCCACTCGGCGGCGTCGAGCGCCACGTGGCTGATGCCCAGGGCGTGCAGGTAGGGCACCAGTACCGTGGCGTCGCGAAAGGTGAAATCGCCGTTGAGTTGCAGGCGGTAGGTGGCGCGGGGGGACGGCGTGTTCATGTCCGGGGCGTCTGGTTGCTGCAACTTTGGATATCCCCTGATGAACGAGCATGACCAGATCGATATTGCGCTGATAGTTTTTCTGGGATTCAGTTTCATAGTGGGCAAGCCCCCTTCCTGAAATGACGTACTGGGCAGGTACCCGGTTCAGAACATAACATACGGAATCAAGGCGGCACTGATTGCAGGTGCAGAAACCGAACTGCTTTTTCTGTTCTTCCTCATTATATATTTCTTCTACGGTTGATATTACAATTTCTTCCATCAGATTGTGGATTCTCATATCCGGTCCTTATTAACTGATAATCAGGCAATATTTAGTATATAATATCATAAAAAGCATATTCCTGTGCTTTTAACTTAACTTTATTCTTTTTGATTTATGAATGCAACTTCTTTTGTCTATTCATATAAATTATTATATGCCTCAAAAATATGCTGACGTATATGCCTGTTCAGTCCGTACAGCCGGTTTATCACCGGCTTGATATGGACCCGAAGATTGGTTTCCTTGTACGGACAGTCGATTTCAAGTACCGGAAATGATAAAAATTCCGAAAGTTTTTTTGTTACAAATTCGGGGACAAGGCATAAAGGCCTTATTACTTCAA
The DNA here is from genome assembly GCA_964554355.1 of uncultured Spirochaetia bacterium. Classification (GTDB taxonomy): domain Bacteria; phylum Spirochaetota; class Spirochaetia; order CAZKOK01; family CAZKOK01; genus CAZKOK01. Next base: position 754 of record CAZKOK010000468.1, read on the forward strand.
TTTTGCCGTTAAAAAACAGGCTTTTCGGCTGCATGGGATCAAGTCTGCCCCTGAAAAAAAGGTTAATAAGGCTTGTTTCAATATGATCATCAAGATGATGACCAAATGCCACTTTTTTTACCAAAAATTCTTCGGCGATTTTAAAGATAAGGATTTTGCGGTTTCTTGAGCAGGAGTAACAGCCGAATTCCTTTTCTTCTTTTCCCGAAAACATTGAAAATGTTTTTATCTGAAACGGAATTTCCAGTGTATCGAAATAGCGTTCAAGGTCTTCTTTTTGTTTACCGGAGGCGGGATATTCTTCCCAGTCGATATGAACAGCTGACAGTCTGAATTTCTTTTTATGGAATTTCTGAAGCATTCTCAGGGCCAGTGAAAGGCCCAGACTGTCCTTTCCGCCGGAAACGCCGATAAGAATATCGTCGTCATCAGCAAGACTGAACCGGTCGATTCCCTTTCCGGCCTGCTTGATAAATCTGTCTATCCAGGGGAGGCATTTCCCTTCAAGTATCTTTTTTAAAGGATCCATTTCCCGGTTCCGAAATATTCCTGCCCGTCCTTAATCCTGTTTTCCGGCATAAATATCCTCATTTTACGCAGTGTAGCGGAAAATCTCCGTATTACATCAGGCTGAAATACTGTTTCGGTTTCCGAGAATGAAACAGAAAAGTCATGGTAAAGCACGGGTACATGGACTTCGAAGCTTATCGGCTCAGGAATATCGATTATTACCTGATCTTCTTCAAGACCGAGGTCGTAAGCAATATTTTTTTCAATTTCAATCCTTTTTTCAAGATCAAGGCATTCAGCATGAAGTTTATTTGTATTGTTGAAATTTGTTTCAAGAACTGTTTTATAAAGCTGCCGGCTGTTTACATATTCAACCAGCCTGAAAGGCTTGAAGTTCTCTTTTTTAAGCATTGCCGAAAACTGGCTGTCATCTATGAAATAAAGATTATCGCTTGTAATAATTTTGTTTTTTAACCCCAGAAGTATTGCTTTCTTGATCATGGCGGTAGCGATCCGTACGGTTTTGTGCCAGTAGACTGTCTTGTACATCAGGTATTTGGAAAAAAGAATGTTTTCGATTCCGGGAAGGCCTTGTTCGGTTACGGCAATACCGGAATTTTCATGCGGAACCATTTTGGAAATCATATAATCTATGTCCTGCATGCCATACGGAACACCGCAGAAAAATGCATCACGGTTCAGATAATCAAGCTTGTCCGGATCAAGAACCCCTGATAGTATATTGCGGAAAAACCTGATCTGACTCAAACCGGAATCACTGATCGAGGTATCAATAATAGCTGCAACCATTTCCGGATCAGTTCGGACTTTTTCTTTAATTATTTTTTTTAGTCCCGTTTCAAGAATTATTTGTCCGGAAAGATGTTCATGTTCCTTAATGGGAAGTTCCTTAAGCGAATGGGCATAGGGAAAGTGTCCGATGTCATGCAGAAGGCAGGCACACAGAAAGGCTTTAACTCCTTCAAGGCTTACATCAATGCTGTGTTTTCTCAGTTCAAGTGTACTGATTATTTTTCTGGCAAGATGAAATACTCCCAGACTGTGACTAAAACGTGTATGCGTTGCACCGGGATAAACGTGAAATGTGGGGCCAAGCTGCCTTATCCTTGTCAGTTTTTGGAATTCAGGATCGGATATTATGTCATATAGACCTTCAGAAAGATAAATATGCTTCCATAACGGGTCTCTGACCGGTTTTGTATAATCATTATTTAAATGTTCCTGAATTTTCTGATATTCCACGATAAAACTATACAGGCCCTTAACGTTCCTGTCCATATGAAACATGTCATATTTTTGTCTGATTTCATATTCATGGTTTAAACGTTTGACAGCGTATATTTAATCTGTTAAAAATTTAGTGATGAAGAAAAATGTTTTCATTTTCATTATTGCAGGATTTATTGTACTGGCAATTGTGCTGGTTTTTCTGTTTATCGGGAAAGACAATCAGGGGCTGCCGGAAGAAGCAGCGCCGGAAAAGAAAGAACCTATCGTTCTTGATGTTGAGAAAAACAACACAGCGGCAGAAATAAAAAAACCTGCTGCTCAGGAAAACCCTGAACGCGGACCTGAAAATCAGGAATATAAAATTATAAATCTGTCATCCAACCTGTCTGTAATGCTCATGAGCTCATCGGAAAACAGTGAATATTTTCCTGATGATTACCTTATTGGAGATCTGATTTCATTCATTCCGTCAAGTCTGAAACAGGCAATTAATAAAATAGATACTCTTCTTGCCTCAATGTCTCTTGGAGAATATCCGGAAGATCTTTTTCATCTCCAGACCGGGTTCTATCTGAGAGAAAGACTTGATACGGAAATTGACAGAAACAATGCGCCTATGCGGGCAAGAATAGGCTGGCCGTTAACAGAAACAGAAACCCAGCTGAACATTCCTGTAAAATTCATCAGGAGACGTGATTCGGCTTCGGGTGAGATTATTTTTGAAAAAGCCGGCGAAAACTGGTTTATAATAGATATAGCAATTGACTTTGCAGAATTGACTCGTTCTGATTCTGAAGTTATTATTTATGATGACTTGAAATTCAACTGATACAGGATATTTGGCAAAGTGGGTGTAAAAGTAAACCGTATAGAAAAAGAATTTATTCTCAATACAGTAAATGACAGGAAGATGGACATCAATGTCCATGGCGATAAAAAACAGTATGTTGCCAGAATTACAAATATTGAAGATAACAGGATTGAACTGGTTTCGGCCCAGACTGACTGGGGAGAATTTTACGAAGGAGAAGAACTAAGGTTCTTTTTTAATTATTTCGGCCATGTAATGACTTTTAATTCAAAAGTAATTGAAGTAGGGGACCATCTGATTGCAGAAATGCCCGAAATAATGCACAGG
>CAZKOK010000469.1:0-1674 GCA_964554355.1 uncultured Spirochaetia bacterium
ATATGAGGGAAAATCTCTACCGTTCCGAAGTGGCTCTTCCCAGCCGGGCTTTTGACAGAAACGGTGAACTGATAGCCGAGTATTTCGGAGATGAAAAACGTATTCTGGTGAGTCTTGATGATATTCCCGAACATCTTGTTGAAGCGATTCTTGCCCGGGAAGACGAAACATTCTTTACCCATAAAGGCATAGATCTTCTCGGAAGTCTTAAGGCGGCTTTATATTACTTTGCCGGTAAAAATCCGCCCGGAGCCAGTACAATTACCCAACAGGTCATCCGCCTTATGGGATACGAGGATATCACTGATTATTCCCTTGCACGCAAAGTACGTGAGATGTGGTATGCCATGCAGCTTGAACGTCAGTTCACCAAGCAGGAAATTCTGGAATATTACATAAACAATTCATTTTTCGGCTCAGGAGCTTACGGCCTGGAAGCTGCATCACAGTATTATTTCAAGCATTCAGCCAAAGAAATTACGCTTGGTGAATCTGCTCTTCTGGTTATCCTGATGTCAAATCCGGGCGGAAATTACAGCCCGTACAACAACCCTGAAGCTGCGAGATTCCTGCAGAGTTCCACTCTGGACCGGATGATTGAAGCCGGATTTATTACAAGGGAACAAGCCGACAATGCAATAAGCCAATTCTGGGATAATTTTGACTATACACGGCCCGCAAGGGGTTCATTATATGAAGAAAACCAGAGCACGTTTCCCCATTTTGCCGAATATGTACGTCAGGAAATTCTTGATAATCTTTTCGGCAATAATGATATTAACCGGGACGGTTTTACAATTTACACTACACTTGACACAAGTATCCAGAAACAGGCAGACCGCATAATGAATTCCGCATATGTGGATCTCAATGCTGACTGGAATAAAAACAATCAACGCAGAGCCACTGCAGCAAGTTCCTATCTTCCCCTGGTAGACCTCCTCTCCCTGGCTATGGACATAAACGACTTAAGCGTTAAGGGTGCCCAGAACCGCAGTCAGGCCCGCGATTATTTTGACCAGGAATACATCAAGGAACTTGAGCTTGTTTCACTGCTTGTCCCTGATTTCGCCAACCTGAACATTATCCAGCAGAAGCGTGTAATTCTTGATCAATACCTGGAACGGAATACTATTGAAGGCGCCCTGATATGTATCGAAACCCATACAGGACAGATTATGGCCATGGTCGGCGGCAGCGATTTTGAAACTTCAGAATATAACAGGGCAACCCAGTCCAAACTGATGCCGGGTTCCGCATTCAAACCGCTTTACTATTCTGCCGGTATCAAGAACAAGATAATTACGCAGGGAACAATGCTTATTGATGCTCCGATAACATATGCCGAAGAAAACGGCGTTCCCTTTCAGCCTGAAAATTACATAGGAACCTGGGCAGGGACTGTTCTTGCCTGGGAAGCCATTGCCCATTCGATGAATGTCCCTTCCGTGCAGGTTATGGATATGATCGGCTTTGACAGGGCCTTTGATACTGCCTCAAAACTCCTGGGAATGTACGAATACAAAGACAACAGTGATTATTTTTATCATGGACTTTCAAGCGCACTCGGAATATCTCGTGTTGCCCCGATAAATATGGTTCAGGCATATGCAACCATAGGCAACAGCGGACGCGAAGTCATTCCCTATGGCATAAAACTGGTAAAAGACCGTG
>CAZKOK010000469.1:1684-3635 GCA_964554355.1 uncultured Spirochaetia bacterium
TATATCGAGGTAAAGATGATACTAGATTTTTACCGTGAAGGAAATACTGTTCTCGATTTTGAAAAAAAGATCCGGCAGCTTCAGGAAGCCAAACGGCCTTCCGAAGTCCAGATCCTTACACCCCAGGAAGCCTTTATCATGCGCAACATGCTCCAGAACGTAACATATTACGGAACGCTGAATTATCCTCTGAATGTGGTTAAATTTGACAAAAACGCCATAAATATCGCCGGGAAAACCGGCACTACGCAGAACTGGGGCGATGCCTGGACACTCGGCTTTACAGAATACTATACCACTGCTGTATGGTTCGGTTTTGACCAGCCGGGTAATTCACTGGGAAGGGAAATCACAGGAGCAACAGGAGCCGGTCCGCGCTGGGCTGAATTCATGAATATAATCCACAAGGACAAAGAGCCGCGCCAGTTTGAAAAACCTGATACGGGTATTATTTCAAGAACAGTTTGCGCAAAATCGGGAGACCTGTATAACGAAGGTGTATGTACTGACGGCAAAAAAACCCTTTATTACCTGAGCGGCACCGAACCGAAGACATTATGTACTTACCATTATAAAATCAAGGACAGCGATGATTTTACAAAGGAGCAGCTTGAGAAAATAGAACCGCTTGTTGAATCTGTAACAGCACCCGGTGATCTGCCTGACCTGAGCCATTGGGGTATTGAGCTTGGTATTGATGATTCTGACAGTTCAGGATACGACAGCGGCACAATTTCAGACGATAATCCGTTTCTTGATGATGCGGATAATTCAGGGATAGGCAATATTCCCGGTAATCTTCTGAATTAATTGAAAACTTGATTTTATGATATAAATTCAGTTATTATTATATCTGGAGCATATATGAAAGTACCCATTAATGATATACAATTAAAAAAGCGCGTACGCAAAAACCTCGGCGATTTGAGCCAGCTTATGCTGAGTATGAAAAACCACGGCCTTATGAATCCGGTTGTTATCACTACCAAAAATGAGCTGATTGCGGGCCACAGACGTTTCGAAGCAGCCAAAAGACTCGGATGGCTTGAAATTGACGCCAATGTCATTACCGAACCGTCAAAAATCGAAAAACTTGAACTTGAGCTTGATGAAAATGTGCAGAGAAGAAACTTAAGTCCCGACGAACTGGCCGAAGGTTATGCAAGGCTTAACAAACTGAAAAACCCCGGGCTCCTGATAAGGATCTGGCGGGCAATAGTCAGGTTTTTTAAAAAGCTTTTCAGAATCCGCTGAAAAAACTGCTGATAAAGAAAATTCAGATATCCCAGATCTCCTGGAAATCATGTTCCTTTTCACAGTATTTGCAGATAAATTTGTTATCTCTGGAACGGTAGAATTCGGCCTGAATCGGCTCATGGTACAGCGGACTGGAAATACAGTTTTCATTTTTACAGGAGATTTCATCAAAATTATATACCCTCGGCGGCATATGGAGTCTGTATTTTTTGGTGACCCTGGAATCCTCGATGATATTGAATGTACATTCCGGAGCAATTGCTCCGAGCATTTTTATTCTTCTGTCGTCAAAGGAGGTAATCCCGGGCAATGAAATTATCCCTTTGTAAAAATCCGGGTTATTCGTGTGATAAACTCCATGAGAACTCCGGCAATTCAGACCGATTATATGACGGATCTTGTCTATATGGTTCCAGATATCCCGGATTTCCTGCCCTTTGCCTATATGATCGATCACAATACCGTTCTCAACCGGTTTGATCCCGACTTTATGTTCCTGTTTTTCGGGCCTCGGTTTTCCGGACACATCAATTTCTTCCACAAAATCGTCTTCAAAACTGGGCGGAGTACTGGCTACGCCTTTGAAATCACTGCCGGTTTTTCCGGAAAGCATGGCTATCTCAATAATTCTGGTAAAATATCCGTTAATTGACTGTCTGTCCCAGCCGTTAAGCGGAAGATGGTCCAGAAAGGA
>CAZKOK010000470.1:0-2026 GCA_964554355.1 uncultured Spirochaetia bacterium
CTGTATGGCAAATATAATCCAGACTACAGGAAGAAATGGGAAAAAGAGATGGAAAAGCCTGCCGAAAAGAAAAGTCATTTTCTCTCCGGGCATAAGAATTTCCATGATATTTACTATAAGCATGCCCATTACAATAAGGAGATAAAGGAGCAGGATCTGTCCGATCGGTTCTTTGCGGTAACGCAGTACCGCGCCCATTGTAAAAAGAAGGATTCCTGCGCCTATCGGAGCCACTACAACAAAAATAATGTACTGCATTTCGATGATATTTTAGCATATATAAAAAAAACAGGCTATGATAAAGTTGAAGGATAAGAGAGCAATTGATTAATAAATTGTTCAGGATTACAATTTGTGCGGAGTATAAAATGAAGGAAAAAACAGAAGAACTTAAATTAATGCTTATCGATGACGAGCCGCATATTCTTACGGCATTAAGCAGGGAAATAAACCAGTCAGAACTGGAAAATACAATAACAGTTATCAAGTGCGAATCCGGCGAAGAATGTCTTGAATATCTTGATAGATCCGCATCTGCGGTTTTTCTTATCATATCCGACCTGAAGCTGAAAGGCATGTCCGGGAGCGATCTTCTGATAAAAGTCAGATCAGCCTATCCCGATATAATGCTTATCCTGCTGACTGCATATTCAGATATGCCGGAAATACGAAAAGCCGTCTCCGCGGCAATTGTCTCGCTGATACTCAAACCCTGGGAAAAGGAAGTTCTGATTTCAGAAATAAGGAAAGCCCTGGAAATTTATCAGATCAAACAGAAGAACATCCGGTTCCAGAGGCAGATTGAACAGCAGCTGAAAGCTGCCGGAGATTTTCAGAACAAGATCCTTACGATGAATATACCTGAAGTCATATATCTGGAAACCGGCTACAGCTACACTCCGGCACCAAGACTTCACTGCAGCGGCGATTATTTTGATATTATTGAATTGAAGAACAATTGTTCCCTTCTTATAATCGGGGACGTTGCCGGACATGGAATCAAGCCGGCATTTGTTACAGGAATGATAAAAGTTGCAACAAGCCGCATGAAACTGGGAGAGATCAACGTCCCCGTTTCGGCATCAATTATTCTTTCCAGCCTTAACAGGGAAATGTGCGACGCCCTGGAAGATATTACCGATATTGTTATTACCTTCCAGATAGCTCTTGTCGATGCGGAAGCGGGTAAAATATCCATAAGCAATGCCGGACATTTCCCGGCATACATAATCCGTGAAGGATCATGCATTCCGCTTTACACACAGGGGCCCGCAATGGGATTTGACAGAAAAATTGAATATCCCGAAGTTACTATAAGCCTTGAGAAAAATGATGTAATTGCATTGTACACAGACGGACTGATAGATTCGCCGGAAGGAAAAGAGACAATAGATTCCGATAAGCTTAAGAAGATTTTAATCAATTCATCCGGAAGCAGGAATATGTGCGATGAAGTTATTGCAAAGGTCAGAAAGCTGCATCCAGGCAATGCATTCAGCGATGATGTGACGATCCTTGTAAACAGATATCTGGGACTCAATTAAATTATAAACGGAACCACAAATTACAAGAACGTGCGGTTTACATCGGAGTTATGCAGATGTCAACGATCATTGATATCACAAGGTGAGTTATGGAACTAATGGGGACAGAGTCAAGTGTTTCAGCGTTTTGATTTTATTAATGTAAAGATGTATTTACCTGTTATCTGATCTTTTGTGACTGGACCGATAAATCTGGAATCCCTGCTGTTGGTCCTGTTATCACCGAGTAGAAAATATTCACCGGCTAAAAGAGTATATTCGTTCAATGGAGTTTCCAGGGGCGGCGGAAAATTCGGGTCTGCTTTGATATAATCTTCAGGAAAATATTCTCCGTTTATATACACTTTATGTTCTTTTATTTCTATTGTTTCACCGGGAAGCCCGAGGACCCTGTATATGCGCATTATGTTCAGATATTTAATTACCACTATATCTCCGCGCTCAATATCATGGTTTTTATAATACAGATTGTTTACAATAAT
>CAZKOK010000470.1:2036-3632 GCA_964554355.1 uncultured Spirochaetia bacterium
GTACCCCGGCAACGTTGTCGGGTCATCGTGGGACAGATTGTTTACAATAATCCGTTCTCCGACTTTCAGCGCAGGTTCCATTGACGGACCGGGGACAGGATACATCGTGAAAAACAAAGGCAGGGCAAATATCGCAATGCCGGCCAGGACTGCAATAATCAAGGCGGCAATCCCGAGTTTCTTTTTTACTTTCAATCCTGATCCGGGCGTAACAGCACTCAGAAACAGGACCTGTTTTTTCATGAAATCAGTATAACCCATTATTCGAGTGAAGCAAACAGTTCAGCTCCGAAATATTCATATGTCATTTTTCTGAACAGGCCCGATACCAAAGCAGCTGCGGAATCAAGCGGATTATTCAGGTCGGTTATCAGCATGCCGCCCTCTGATGTGTAATCCCTTTTAAGAAAAGACAGAGACCTCAGGAAAAACCTGTTTATATTGTCCGGGTAAAATGAATCGGGATTGTAACTGTAACCGGCAAGTTCTTCTGCAGATGCAAAAAAGATTATGTTCTCGATTTCCGCTCCGTTATTATTTGAATAGACATCCAGACTGCGGAATACTTCTTCGAGAGTAAACTGAATTGACTTTGACAGAACAGCCTTTTCCCTGTCTGGGGAATCAAGCACATTCATTGCAAGTATCCCTCCGGGATTCAGTATTTCCCTGATTTTAATGAATACCTCTTTTGAATAAAGCTGGTACGGAATTGATTCTCCCGAGTATGCGTCGAGAAAAATGTAATCATATTTCCTGTTTGTATTATTAAGCACATATCTGCCGTCTTCGATAAAGACCTCCCCCGAAGGGCTGTAGCCGAAATATTCTTCGGCAATATCCACAACCGCAGGATCTATTTCAGCAACATCTGTAATTACCCCGTATTCATCAAGCAGCTGCGGAAGCAGTCCGGCGCCAAGACCTATAAGCAGAGCCCTTTCACCGGCCGGATTATATTTTTTTACAGCAGACAGAAAGTGAATATAATCAAGGTCCGTTTTCCTGTCCGTTTTCCTGATTCCGCCCTGAATGGCTGAATTTATTACCATATATAAACAATCGTCCCTTTTGTCATCAATAACTCTCAGGGAGCCGTAACCGCTTTCCTTGCGGAATATGACTGAAAGATCATCGCTGTTTTTCCGCGATGATCCGGAAATAAGCGAAACGGCCATAATTGCGGCGAAAATGGCCAGCAGAAGCAGAGTCAGCCTGATTTTTCTTTTAATTAATAATCCGGCAGAGGCCGTTATGGAAAGGACTGTCCCGCAGATATAAAGAATAACTGCTGTACCGCATCCGGGAATCAGCACAAACCCGGTCAGGAGGGCTCCGGCAAAACCGCCGACTGTAGAAACAGCATATAGTCTGCCGGCTGACATGCCTATCCTCCTGATGTCGTTTTCAAACAGTCTGAGTGAAAACGGCGATACTGTCCCAAGAACAGACAGAGGAAGTGTAAACAGGATGAAGGCTGAAACAAAAGTCCCTCCGGCAACTCCCAGAGGATTGACTGCCAGAAGTACAGCTTTGGAAACAAGCGGAAGCGCAGCAGTATAGATGCCCCCCGAAAAAAGAAACACCATAAACAAA
>CAZKOK010000471.1:0-3630 GCA_964554355.1 uncultured Spirochaetia bacterium
GATTATCCTTTCATCATTCACCCACCGGATATTGGAAACGGAGACTTCATCAATTCCCAGATCATCAAGCAATAATCGGACAGACCCTTCCCGCTTCACCGTATCACCGCTTAAGTATGTAATTACTATTGACATCGGAACGCCGGGGGGGGCCATAACTCTCTGTAAAAAAACGCGCCCCTCCGGGGGAAAAAACCGGATCAGTCCCTGTGTAAACTCTGTCGTCAGGTTCGTTGATATTAATGAAAAACGCCCAGGTTCCCTCATCAAATCTTTCTTCGACATAAATATAATTGCCGTATTTTCCGCAGAGTACTGTCCATGGTGCATCTTCCGTGGATAAACCGTCAAGAAAATATATAGGGTTATTCTGATTCAGCGCAATAACAAGCATAGGCCCCTTTCGGACAGCTTTATCTGTCTTCTGCAGAAATGTATATTCAAAATACGAACCTTCATCTCCGTAATAAAAATCCTCTGTTCTGCCGTTTACCACTGTTTCTCCGTAATGGTCTTTATTGTCTATTTTAATCTGACTAAAGTTTATCCAGCCGGTTTTATTTCCGTTATAAATGACAAGATTCCAGAGATCATTATGAACAGCTTTGCAGGCTATAAATATTACATCGGAGTTTGCCGGCAGTCTTCCCGATTTTGATCCTGTATTGCCCGGTTCGGAGTAAATATCCGCAGCAGCACTTAGTTTATATGTTTCAGGCTTATTCTTCTGAACCTTCTCAAGCATATCATCAATCGTGCATAGATCATCACAGTAAACATATCCCTCCCGGGTATCATGGCGTACATGACAGTCACTTCCCTTGTAATCTATCAGCGTGACTGTTTCCCCCTGGTACAGCCGTGTGAAATTATCATGGTCATCAGGATTTTCATACAATTCGGTATCAATCCGGACAATTAATTCAGTACCTGCCTGAATGGTCCGGTCCATGTTTATATTTCTAAAGCTGAGCTCCGGCTGAGTGTTTTTGCCAATATTATCAGGCACTGATACTGTAAAACAGCTTATAAAAAGCAGAAGAAATACTTTTTGCATCATTTTTAACTCCGGAAAAATGATATCATGCTGAGGTGTGTTTTTTCAATGTTTTTTTAGAATAGGGACAGACCCGATTATTTTTATACTCCGGATTCTTCCCGGTAATTATCAAAACCCGTTTAACAGATAAAAATCCCAGATTGTAATAATATCTTCTGCGGGACAGGAGGTTCCGTTCAGGGAAAATGTCCCGGAATTTATAACATTTTAGCCGTCAATGACAATATTGAGCCCCCATGACGTATAATCCGGATTACCTGCCAGAACTGCAGTTCCGGTCAGATTCATGGTTACGATATCATATTCAAAAGATCCGGTTACTGATGTTGTACCGTCGTATGAGTATCCTGAAAATCCGAGCAGTACAGGGTTCCCCGAATCATCATAGCTTGTATCCGCGGCAGACATTCTGCAGGCCTCCATCGCAAATAAAATATTTATTATTCCGTCGTGCCTGAAATAAAATTCCGCCGAATGTGTATTATATTCCGTATAACTGACCGCTTCGCCGTTTACAATTACTGATCCGGAAGCACCCGTTATATATTCTTCCGGCGCCAGAACCATCGCATACTCTATGCTTGTTATCCCGTTCGGATCACTGGTGAAATTTATTGTTCCGGTAATATCCGTTGTGTTGAAATCTACAACAATTGAACCGTTGCAGACCGCTCCCGAAACCCTTCCGAAAGTATAATCATAATCCGTAAAAGTAATTGTCAGTACATTACCGATTTCGGTAAATTCCGCGTTTTGTATATCAATTGCTGCATCATATTCATAATACAATGCCATTTCCAGGGGAAATAATTTGTATATTGCGTTTTTGACCTGCTCATCCGTTAATCCCTCATTTTCTCCCGGATCTGCCGGACATCCGGAAAATATAACAAGAACTGATAATATTACTGTAAACCTGATTAACAATTTCATCGGAAAGCTCCTTTAATGGATTCAGGATAATTTTTCTGATTATAGCACCGGAAGGCGCATAAAACAAGGATGTATAATGAAGCCGCCGGGCTGATGTTTAATTTACACACAAAATAGTTTTAATCGCAGATCGACAGCAGAAGGCCCATGATTTACCATATAATCAAACAAATAATATCTGGAGGATTATAATGAGTAATCTGAAAATGCTCCCGGAAACAGGTAAAACCGGTTTTAATACGGTTACATTCGGAATCTGTGCGGCAGGAGATCCGAGGATTGACAGCGAATCCCGCAGCAGGGCCGTTAATATAATAAAGCGCATTGCAGGGATAGCGGCTGACCAGGTCAGGATGCCTGACGGACGTCCGGTCCGCGTGGTTTGGAGTCCCCTGCTGATAGACGGGGAAAAACAGGCTGATCAGGTCGCGGCTCAGTTCAGGGCCGAACAGGTGAACGCGCTGATCTGCACGCCCGACACATGGGCTTTTCCGCAGCCTTCACTGATAAGCCTGATGGGGCATTTTCCTGCCGGCACGCCGCTGAACATAACCTGCGGCAACTCAGCCCCAAAACCGGGAGTTGTTTTCGCACATGCAGTCAACGGGGCATTTGCCCAGTCCGGCCGTCTGAATCATCTGAATATCGGCAGCTGGCCCGATACCGGACAGGACCCGGAGCCTTCAAAAGAAACAGTAACCGCCCTTGTCGACTGGTGCTATGCTGCGCTGACTTACTGCGGGCTTAAGGGGAAAAGGATTGTAGTTTTCGGGCATGATTCAATGGGGATGGAAACCGCTCTTTCACATATACTGCCAATGCGCGAAGTCTTCGGCCTGGAAGTTACGCGGCTGGACATGAAGCTTCTTGCGGATATGGTTAACAAAAAGGCTTATGACGGCGCCGAACTTGAAAAAATGAAGAAATGGCTGAAAACCGGCCTTGGCTCAAGACTTGATTTATCAATAGATCCTGACGAGTCCCATCTGGACCAGGGACTGGCCATGTACCTGATAATGCGTGATCTTATGGCCGAAGTCGATGCCGTGGCCGGCGCATTCATGAACCAGCTTGAATGGGGCAGCGATAAAAGGGGCATTCCGCTTCCTGTGTGCGATCTTGCAGAGTCCCTTTTCAATTCGACATTCGACCACAATGGACCCAAGGCAGTTATTCCCTTTGGTACAGAAGCAGACATGCAGGGCGTACTGACCATGCTGTTCATGTCATGGCTGTCCGGGGGAAATCCTCCCCTGTTCATGGACTTCCGGAAAGTCTGGGAACCGCATGACATCAAACAGCTTGCCGAAAAAACCGGCGTCAAATTCAACGGGGATGAAATATGGGTTAAAAAGGGCATCGTCGACGGAGACAATTCGGGATCTGCCAGCCTGAACTGGGCGGCCATGCCGGGTGCAGCAGCAGAAGAGATCATGAAAAACGTAAGCATGCCTCCGGTCGAGCAGTTTTATTTTCCGGGAGGGGGAAACAGCGTTTTTTTCATCTCACCCGGCGGAATAAAGGGAATCGCCGGTCGTCTGACCTACAGTCATCTGAACGGAATGTTCTCGATGATCTGGGACGAAGCGCAGAGCACCGATCTTCCTGATGCTCTTGCCCGGGCAGTGGCTGAAAGC
>CAZKOK010000472.1:0-3614 GCA_964554355.1 uncultured Spirochaetia bacterium
CTTTGCATTGACTTTTTGTATAATAATGCAGAAACACAAGCTTTGGGGTATCTAATTTTTTTTCCTGGAAATAATCTCTTTAAGTTTCATGGAAAGTGTTCTGTCGGAAACGGGCTTGAGAAGGTAATCAGTTACTCCTTCCTTGACCGCTTCGATGACATTGTATTTTGCGGCTTCAGAGGTAATCATGATTATAGGTAAAGATGAATAGCGAGGATCCTTGCGCAGTTTTTTAACAAGTTCCAGTCCATTCAGATTCGGCATGTTCCAGTCCAAAAGCAGTATATCAACAGATTTGCCCTGTATTATGGCAAGAGCTTCACGTCCGTCTGCCGCTTCGAAAAATTCGAAGCCTTTCAGCCCTTCATTTATTATTGAGTTCTTTAATATATTCCGCATTATGCGGGAATCATCAACAATCAGGCAATTCATCTCTTTCTCGTATAGTGTTTCCGGATATATTCGCCGGATTATTTAAATTTCAAACTACATTTTATCCAAAATGCAGGATAATGCAATTATTACTTTTAATTTACTGTTAATTTTTTGTATCGGTGAAGCTGCCGTATGAGTAAAGTTCCATGATGTAAATAAGTATTTTTTTCCCGTAATTAGGGTCTGATGCCCATTTCCCGGAAAGATCCATGATGCCCTGTACGGAATTCCTTTGTACCAGCGTAAATCGCGGATCCACTGTATCATTTACAGGTTCTTCATCTGTTGAATATGCTTTTATATGCTGTATATGGGCGCGGATCCCTGTGCGGGTATCTGCAAATTCAGTTCCTTTCTCGGAATCAGAAACCGCCCCGATTCCGGCAAAATTATTCTGCCCGGCACTGACCGATCCTCCGTATCGTAGAAAATTGGTTTCATGGCACATTTGACAGAATGCTGCGGCCGCGTTTATATTTTCCGTCAGGCATTCTTCCTTGTAAATTGCAATTATTTCATTAAGATAATTGTCATTCATTAATGGATTGCGGTTTTTAAAGAAATTGAAATAAATATCATTACTTAATTCAATATAACTTTTCAGAGGATGGTTATACAGGCTGTTGTCTCGGGTTACAGGGAGACTGTCTTCAAATATCCTTTCTTCCGAATACAAAAGTGTCCCAAAGACAAGTACGGCCAGCAGAACAGCCGGGATAATCAAAGTTCCTGCAATTACATAGATAATTCTTGTTTCGGACAGAGTCTTAAGCATTGATACTTAAAAATCGGCCGGAAAAGAGTTTTACTTAATCAGCCGGCTTTTAATTCACGGGGCAGTAAACCGAATAATTTCTTGAAAAAATAATGGATTTTATGCGGTCCGGGTTTGGGATAAAACATCATCGGGCATACCCCGTAAACCGGGTCCAGTTTATTATCCCGGCAGAATTTTACAGCATCGGCAGAATAAGCTCCTGTACCAGCTCCCTGATGGAGCCATACTCTTTTTATTCCGGCTTTTACACAATCTTTGAGAACGGGCATTACTTTTTCTGAAGGCAGAGTAATTATTACATTTTCAATTTTTTCAGGTATTTCAGATACAGCCGCATAACACTTTTTGCCGTTGATCTGTTCGGCATTGGGATTAACGGGAAAAACAGAATATCCTTTTTTGTTTATTGCGCGGAAAAGACTGTTCCCCCATTTCATCGGGTCTCTGGACACGCCTGCAATCACAAGAGTTTTTCCATTTATAAAAGCATTTATTACATCTTTCATTTTTTTCCCTTATATCTTCGAATAATATAATAAATTATTCTGCGGATGGCTCTTCTTTTTCCTTTTTTTCTTTTTTACTGTAAACACCGTACAATATAAGAAGAACGAGAGCTCCGAAGGTAACAGACATATCTGCAACATTCAATACACCTGTCTGTATATATCTGGTGATATAAAAATGAAGGAAGTCTGTAACATATCCATTTGAAAAGATACGGTCGACAAGATTGCTCAGTCCGCCGCCTATAATTGTTGAAAAGCAGACAAGCTCAAAAATCCTGATTTTTTTATGCCTGAAAATATAAATTGAAAGGAGAACTATTAAAATAAGAGGTATGACATTCAGAAGTATGATCCTGAGAATATCAGGAAGATTGTCTCCCATTCCAAGGAAAGCTCCGCGGTTTGTGGAATGCTGAAGTGTAAAGAAGCTGCCGATAATATTTATTCTTTCTCCGATATACATTGTTTTCCGGACAATTATTTTGGTTATCTGATCCAGTAAAATATTTATTCCGGCTACGCTTAAATAAAGCAGTATTTTTGTTCGTAATGATGTATTGCCTTTCTGCATAATTTGGATTCCTCTGTCATTTATTTGTACGGACTTTATATCATACATTTACTTAAAAGTAATCATTTATCAGATAATTTCAATGTTTTTATCAGCCGGTGACAGAAAAATCTGCCGTTAGATGCGGCAGATTTTTCTTTATATTATCAGTAAAGAGACAGTTATTCAATTCTGAAAGGCCCGGCTGGAAGTCCGAAGCTGTTTGCAAGATTTGCATCCGGGATTTCATTCCAGGCATATCTGACCGATACTGGATCCGGGACATCTGAGGATTCAATAATTACCCTGTTCCAATCAATAACTGCCCCGGCAGAAAAATATATTCCGTCACTGCCGGCTATTTCAAATCCCTTAAGTTCTGTTTCACCGTCATTCAAAACAAGACCATCGGCAGCATTTCTGAATTCAAGGGTAACAGAGCTGCCATTAATCTCCATCATGGATTTGTCTGTTAGCGGACCGTCAGGATTGATTTCCGTACGGCCGTAGGTGCCGGCAAGCGCCTGAAAGGCAAGCCTTTCACCGACGGGTCGTTTATTTTTGGGATGAATGTCGTCGGCATTTCCTATATCGATTGTTACTGCCATTCCGGTATTTTCAATGGCAAGGGCGGCTGTCTGTGCTTCCCATATTTTGGGCAGGTTTTCCTTTGAATTGTATTTATAAGGTGCAAGCTGAACATAATAGAAGGGAAGAGATCCCTGATCAAATTCACGACGCCATCCGGATATCATGGCTTCCATCCATTTTGCATACTTTGCAGCGATGCCTACATCGCTTTCACCCTGATACCAGATAAAACCTCTCAAGCCGTATGGGACAACCGGATTAATCATGGCATTGAATGCAGTGGCCGGACGCAGCTTTGAATAATTGTCGCCGATTATGGAAAAAGGGTGCGCGGCATCAGGATCGTCCTTAAGCTGTTCGGCCCAGTAATCTTCTGCTGTTTTCCATACCTTGTACTGTGATTCCAGTTCGGGGTATGCATCAAGTTCTTCGGGCGGGATCCATGCTTCGATTTTGCTTCCGCCGAACGCTGCCTGAATAAGTCCTATCGGAACATTTTCCTCATTGTAAATTTTTCGTCCGAATGTAAATGCAACTGCCGAAAAGCCGTTCCATCCTCCTGTGCTGAGGTTTGAACGATTTGCCGGGAACCAGGCGGCATTGGTTTCAAACTGGGGAATACCGTGTCCCTTTTTATAAATAAGATATATTCTGATATCTGGATAATCAATATCTTCATATTCAATATTTTTGTTGAAAATACCGGCCATACCGTATTCCATATTGGACTGTCCTGAACAGAGCCAGACAT
>CAZKOK010000473.1:0-3613 GCA_964554355.1 uncultured Spirochaetia bacterium
GCGTTTTCTGCAACGGGGCGACCAGAGAGATGGAGGAACAGGCAGACATCTTCAGTTTGAAATTGAATAATGATATGTTTCAGAGCGGTTATATTTCAGCCGAGGGATCGGTTGACGGTTATCCGCTTAAAATATTTTACAGGGAATGCAGTCCGTATTCGCATGACCCCCGGGCGTTATGCTGGTACCTGGGAAATAAAACGTTTCTGGATGGAAAAGTGTATATACAGGACTCAAGGTACATTGTTCAGGGAAGCAGAAACGATTTCAGGTTTACAGGCATGGAAAAATTCATCAATCTGGATAAAGCCGAAATCAGAGGTACTTCGCCGGCTGATGCAGCAGCGGTACTTACACCGGAAATTCTGGAAAAGACCCGCGAACTCTTCTCTATTGGAGTTATCCAGATATTGTTTTCAAAAGACGGCATTGAAATTGCCAGAAATATGTATCCTCTTCCTCACAGATCTGTGCTGGAATTAATTTGTCAGAAGGGACGGGAAATCAGTAATCTTCTGCCTGCAGGGACCGGCAGGGAAACACAGCTTCGTAAAAACTATTTCAGCTGCAGTATTGAGAGACAGAAAGCGGTCTATCTGTCCGGATATCTGTCGCTGAAGCCGGAAATTTCAGCAGATAATGAAATTATCAGCGATGCCCTGAAGTCAGCGAATTCCGAGCTTCAGCTGGAAGCTGCCTGCGCACTGGGTGAAAACGGTGAAGAATATTTGAAGGCCATTTACGAACAATCTTCTGCGGCAGTCAAGGAACAAATAATCAGGCATCTTGCCGACAGCGGCAGCAGAAGTTTTTCCAGGTTTCTGCTTGATCACCAGGCCGCTTCGGGTGATCTTCAGATGGCGCTTGTACGGTACTTCACAAAAATTAGCGATTCAAGGGCCGAAAGGTTCCTTCTTAATGCTCTTGATCACAGTTATCAGAATTATGATAACTGCCTGCTGTGTCTGCAGGCAATAGCAAACTGCGGAACACACCGCGCAGCCGAAGAACTGAAAAAATACGTAAACAGGCTCCCGAAAGAAATTATCAGGAAAGGACTTTCAGATCTTTATAAAAATCTTAAAAAAAACTCTGATGGAATGTTAAGCCTTCAGGACCCGGTTGAAACCGAAGGAAGACTCAGTATGGAGGAAAAATAAGTGTATACGGCCCTGTATCTGGTCCTGGCCGGTTCTGCCGAAGCCCTTTTTATCATTCATTTATTATTCTTAAGGAAATGGAACAGAATTCTGAAAAGAATTTCGGGCAAATACGGGCTGAAATTCAGGAAAGGGAATGTGATAAGGCCTGTTAAGCTGAAAGGAGAGGACAGCAATTCCAGATTATATATATGTCTGGAAAGTTTTTTTATTGGCAAGTTTCTGAACAAGAACACACTTTCAATTTCCTGCAGATTCTGTAATGAAAATATAAAAGCCTTCAGTATAGTAATGGAAACGGCTTTAAGCAGGATCCATAAAAAGTTTTCCGGAAATGATGTGCAGATTATGGATCCGGTATTTGATGATCTGGTTTATCTGAAATCTTCTTCGGAACTTACTGCGTTTGCATATCTTGATTATGAAGCCCGTCAAATTATAATTGATTTGATCGGAGAATCTTACAGGCAGTCGTTCAGCATATATGACGGTGAACTGAGGGCTGTATTCGGTGTTTCACATAATACCGGTTATGATGATGTTGTGCGTAAGCTTGAAAGAATTAACAGGCTTGGCGAACTCTTCAGCAGACAGCCTGCTGAAATGAATGCCGGATCGAAAAAACCGGGTAAAGAAAAAACCGAAGAATATCTATTAAGGGAGAACTATAAAACAGAAGCATATGTCTCTGCAAAAATAAAGCTGCTTTCACTGATCGGCAGCAGGAATAAAAGGCTTAAACCTGATGATGAAATCATTCTGGATGCGCTTAAGTCCGATCATTCGCGTCTTAAATTCACCGGGGCATATGTACTCGGGAAAAAGGGCTACCGGTACATTCCCGAAATATTTTCCCAGGCATCCAATAAACTGAAAAAAGAAATTCTGGAATATCTTATAAAGGCAGAAACCAATCATTTCCTCCGCTATTTTCTGACGGCAGCCCGGTATCTTGAGTCCGGTGTAAAGCAGCAGGTTTACAGATATATTAAAATGACAGCCGATCCTGCGGCCGAGGACTTCCTGATTTCCGAACTTGAGCAGGATGAGTTCAGCAGGGGATCGGCGGCAAAGGCCTGCATCGAGGCTCTCGGGGTCTGCGGAAGTCTGAAAGCGATTGCCGTTCTTGATAAACGCAGGCATTACAGGGAAGCCGATCAGGCCATAGCCAGGATCCAGGAAAGAGTCGAAACAGGCGATTCAGGATGGCTCACGCTGGAAAAGCCGGAGGAAGAAGACGGACGTCTGAGTGTGGAGGGAAAAGAGCAATGACAATTTTAGCTGTGGTCTTCGCCCTGGGAGTACTTTCACTGTTTATTCTGGCTGTAAAGGGCAGGACCCTGGCGGGCAGATATCTGTGGAAAAGACTACAGAAAAGGATTTCCAGGCATGAAGGACTGACAAATTCAAACCGCGGCGACTACGGCTGGCAGGAGCAGACGATTGACTATCACGGAATGCCGGTAAGAATGTATTCCGAAGAACTTTCAACATCCGGCAGATCAGGCTGGGTCAACAGTCTGGCAATGGAAATCGACCTTCCCTGTTCATCAGTCAGTGATATCATGATAGAGAATACACGCTTTTCCATGAATGACAGCCGGCTGGATATTAAATTCAATGACCGTGATTTTGATGATGCGGCACTTATCAGTGGAAATTCTGGCGTAAGGGTCAGGGCAATACTGTCTCCCTCTGTCAGAAAATTCATAAAGGAGTTTGTACGCAGCAGGGCGTTTATAAAACTTGATGCCGGAAGCGGATTAAGATCCGGTAAATATCTCAAACTAAATATCAGACTTTCACATCAGCTTGGAACGGCTGAACTGCTTCAGTGGATGGAGACAATGCGGCAAATAACGACTTTTCTTTCCAAAAGCGGAAGAACGGAAGACATGCTGCGTGAGAATTATCTGGAGGAAATCCGTACCGGTCCCAAAATAAGGTATCTGGAATCACTTGGACTTCTGGAAAAAAACCTTCCTCTTGACGACAGGGCAGTTTCTGATGCGCTTGCCTCCGGGCATCCCGGGTTGATGTTTGCCGGCGTCAGGGCGGCCGGGCGAAAGGCATATTACTTGCTGCCCGATATTTTCAGCAGCGCGGACAGGGAGCTTAAAATACAGATACTCAGATATGCAAAACTCAAAAAGATCGGCGCCATGGCAGGAGTTTTTGCCGGGGAGATACCGCAGATCGATTCGCCTGGAGCCATGCTGGAACTTCTTGATTATTTTGCTGCTGTAAATGAACCGGGCGTTGAAGATTATATTCAGAATATGATGACCGGATCTTCGGCAAGGGCATACAGTGAAGACATGCTGATCAATGCGGTGTTCTGCAATAAATGCATCGAAACCCTGGGCAGGTGCGGCGGGTATAAATCAATTGATTTTCTTAATAAACTGAAAAAGCAGCACAGCCCTGCCCTTATAAACCAGGCGATTGCGTGC
>CAZKOK010000474.1:0-3600 GCA_964554355.1 uncultured Spirochaetia bacterium
CACTGCCTGCCATTCAAGCATGTTCAGGGCCCTGGTTATGGATTTCGCATCCGATAAAAAAGCACTGGATATAAACGATGAATATATGTTCGGTAAATCTTTTCTGGTTTGCCCTGTCACCGAGTCAATGTATGTCAAAAGAAATAACGCAAATTTCAGTTCTGTCAAATCAAGAGAGCTTTATTTACCTTCAGGATCCGACTGGATTGATTTCTGGACAGGCAAAACGTTTTCCGGCGGACAAAAAATCAGTAAAGAAACACCTGTTGATATTATTCCGCTTTTCGTAAAAGCAGGCAGCATCATTCCGGTTGGTCCGGAAGTGCAATATGCAGAAGAAAAAAAATGGGATAACCTGGAAATCAGAATTTATGAATGTGCCAATGCCGAATTCACCCTGTATGAAGATGAAAACGACAACTATAATTACGAGAAAGGTCTGTATTCAATCATAAACTTCAGCTGGAATGATACTGAAAAAACCTTAACCATTGCAAACCGCAAAGGAAAATTTCCCGGGATGCTTAAAAAACGAATATTCAATATTGTAAAAGTCAGCGAATATGCAGGAATCGGCGATAAAACTCCCGTAAGGTTCGATAAAGCTGTAAAATATACCGGAAAGAAAATTACAATTCAAATTGAATAAAATATATATCTCAGTATGTTCTGCCGCCAGATTCACGGAAACTACCGAATTCCGGACGGAGCTCTTCCCCTTACTGGCAGCAGCATTAAGCTCATCACCAGGCGAGTCGTATTTATCACTTCATTTCACTTCATCAACACGAACATTGGTAATATATACCGTTGCCGATGACGGTTGATTTCCCAGATTGAACTCCAGTCGTCCATGCGGATCATCTTTTTTATCCATTTCAAATGTATAGGTGTAGGTCTGCCAGATATTTTTAAGATCAAATTCTGTATCCGGGAAATAACGTATCCAGTTTACTTCCGGAGCCGAAATGGTGACGATACCGGTCCGTTCAGAATCGGCTTTGGCGTCAAAGGTTATTTTGTACTTGTTGCCCTTTACCATCGGAATCAGCGGATGAACAACCTGCACTGCATAATCCAGTTTTCCCGGATTTACAGTTGATACAATCAGCATATTTTCCCTTATCTCTGCAGAGCCTTCACCTTTGCCGAACAGCAGAAAAATCCAGTCTTCAGAATCATTCAGTTTTTCAGAAACCGTGAAATTTCCATTATTAATATAATTGCCGGTTTCATCAGGACTACGGAAAGTCACATCAACCCGGGGTTTTTGCACATTTACATCATAATTGTCCAGCTGATATACGCGCACATAATCAATCAGGAATTCAGCATTATCAAAATCCGTTTTTTTGTCAGGATTGCCGGGCCAGTCCCCTCCTACGGCAAGATTCATCTGAACAAAAAACGGCTGATTGAATGGTGCAGGATAAGCAGCTTCATCTGCATCTTCCGATGCTGCTGTATACCAGTCATTTACAGTCAAATATTTATCTCCGTCAAGCAGCCAGCGTATTTCACCGGGTTCCCACTCAATCGAAAACTCGTGGAACTCATCCGCAAAAGAATTTTTATCAAGCCTTACAGTACCCTGATTCTGTTTATGAGGTACGCCATAATGAAGTGTGCCGTACATTCTGTTTGTCTCACTGCCCAGAATTTCCATAATGTCAACTTCACCGCAGCGCGGCCATTGACCGTAAAGGCTTTCCTTGTTCGGCATCATCCAGATCGCCGGCCATAGACCTTTTCCTGCCGGCACTTTTGCCCGTACAACAACTTTTCCATATAAAAAATCACGTTTGTTCATGGAGTTGACTTTCCCGGATGTATAGTAATCCCTGTTTTCTCCATCCGCAGTTTTCAAGGCCTTCAAAACGAGGCAGCCGTCGTTTACGAACACATTCTCCTCAGAATCAGAATATTCCTGCAGTTCGTTGTTTGTCCAGCCCGGATTTCTCAGTTCTATATTCCAGTTGGAAGTGTCGAGCTCATCTCCTTCAAATTCATCATTCCACAACAAATGATATTCGGGACCGATATCTTCCGTCCCGGGTAATATTATTTTACCGGAAGTACCACTTTTGGGTCCGGTGGCACATGAAAACAATATCAAGCCAAGAAACAGCACCTTTACTAAAATCAGATTATTTTTCTTTATCATTCTGTCCCCCTACCTTAACAGGATTTATTTTTACCGCACCTTTATCACCGAACAGCTCTCCACGGATACCATCGTAATGGGAATCGAACAGGCCGAAATCTTTGGATTTATAATTCCAGACACAGTATCCGACTCCATGTTTTTCCAGAACAGCATTAATATCCTGAAACCATCGCAGGGTATCATCCCGGGGAGCCTGATCTATTACACCATACTCACCGCAATATAAACCCACACCCATATTCTCTGCTGCTTTAAAAGCATCTTCCAGCAAATCCTCCAGAAACATACTCCCCATCTGACTTCTTTCTGAATTGAGAATATGTTCCGCACGGGTACCAAGGGGTTCTGATTTCTTCCTGTAATATGCCATGGTTTCAGGATACTTTATGATCTCTCCTGTTTTCAGTTCCGGCACCCAGTATGCATTCTGATGGGTAAATGCCATAGGTTCATAAAAATGAAAGGAGAACAGGATATTCCTGTACTTCGGCCTTTCAAGAAGTTTCACTGTCTGTGCGCTGTTCCACTGAACCCCGCCATAAATAATGACTGTTTCCGCAGTTATTCTGCGAATGGCGGCGACACATTCATCGATAAGTACATTCCAGGGTTCGGCATATTCAGTCTCAACAATTTCATTCAGAAGCTCGAATGCCACATGTTCCAGGTTTCCGAAACTGGCAGCAATTTCCTGCCATAATGATATAAATCTGTTCTGCAGCTCTCCGGATGAGAACAGACAATTTTGTTCATCATCACCGGCGTTGTTAAAATCATATCCGTACGCTTTATGCAGATCTATTATCATATCCAGACAGTTTTGCCTGCACCATCCGGCAAGTCTTCCCAGTATTTCATACCCTTTTATTTTCTTCTTTCCTTCAACATCTTCCAGAACTATGTAATCCACCGGAACCCGCACATGATCAAAACCCCACTCTGCAATTGTCCTGATATCCGTTTCATTAATAAATGATTCATAATGCGCATCTGTATGTTCGCATTGGGAAAGGTAGCCCCCGATGTTTATGCCTTTTCCTAACTTCATCCATCCCCCCTGTCAGCAACGTGAAAAGAAATTAGCATGAATTATTGCAGCGCGATATTAATATATTCACAATTATAGCAATATCTTCTTGTTTTCCTGGATGCTTAAGATACAATATGATCCATGAACGCTTATTTTTCGGAAGAATCCAAAACTGAACACACATTGAATCATACACTTTTTCTTCAGAGAGAGTACTCCATCTACCATCTGCCATATGAAAAGGAAATGCAGTTTTATGCTGCGGTAAAAAAAGGAGACATCGAACAGATCAAAGCAAGGATGCTGCCTCTGAGAAGTGAATTACTGGGACGCCTTTCCGCCAATAATATGCGTAATTTGAAATACCATCTTGTCATTACGATCGCGATGATAACACGGTTCT
>CAZKOK010000475.1:0-3596 GCA_964554355.1 uncultured Spirochaetia bacterium
CGGCAGCGGAGAGAGCCGCCGCATCGTCTGCGCGGATCTGCGCAAGCGCGTGAGCATGCTCTCCTGGCCAAAGCTGGAGATCGTCTGCCAGCTTGAATTTCCGTTCCATCTGGAGAAGGGAATGATGCTGATGAGGAATTTCCCTGATTTCAGGGCAAGAAGCTTTATCACTCTCAGAAATCAGAGAGGATATGGTACACAGAAAAACTGGATGTGCACCAGACAGGAGCTCCTGTACTATGTTAAGGGAAATCCTTCATTTAATGTCGAATATACAGACATTCCGAAAGTCCTTAAAGGATATTATAAAAAAATCAACGGTGAATTGCTTGAAAATACAGAAAGGAGCATATCAGGATTTATCAGGTCTTCAAATGTCTGGATTGATATCCAGCAGGTATTTTACAGAATGAAAGAAAACGTACCGGGAGCCTATGCCCAGAAACCGCTGAAGGCAATAAGCAGAATAATCAGAACATCATCGGCACAGGACGATATTGTAACTGATTTCTTCTCACATTCAGGTACTACCATTCTTGCATGTGAAATTGAAAACAGAAGATGCCTTACTGCCGAGATTGATCCGGTATTTGCCGAACTTACCATACGACGAATTGAACATTACAGAAAAACCGGATTACCGGGATTTCAGACTGACAACCCGTTTCCTGAGGTAATTTTATAATTTGTTTCTTTTGACAATAAAGGAAAAAAATCCGACAATTAAATTACAAGAATACAGGGGTCATAAAATGAAAACAAAAATTATTTTTATTTTTATCTGCATTTTTCTGGTTTTTTCATGTGCAAGCAACCGCAATCCAAACATACCAGCCTATGGTATTCCTGTTCGCCCGTCTGAATTTATTGGCGGCCCGGTAATGGCAATCGTTCTTCAGGTAATTGCTTCTGTTGATCCTGAAATTGATGACCGGATAATTCTTGATTTAATTATTGAAGCAGAACAGGACCCGGATACTGTTGCCTATTATGTTCCCTCTACAAATTCAGATATGATGAATCTTTCAAAACAGACAGCCATTCTCTCGGGCACAATTTCGCTGTCCGAATTTTCAATCCGTGATGCCACTCTTTCAATGAAAAGATCAGCCAGAAGCGGCGCAGCAGTTGAAGCCGTTGAAGAAATCGAAGGCGAAGAAGGATTAACCGACGAAGAAATTGAAATTCTCAAATCAAAAAAGAACGAACTCAGTGATGCACAAAGGCATGACCTGAAAACAAGTTATATTTATCTTGCAGTTTCATCGGCGGCATTAATTAGTGTACCCGAGACCACCATTAAGCTTATTAAGCAGGTTGGTGAATTTATCGTAAATCCCCGTAAAATCGCCAGAAATCCTTTGGAAGTTGTCACACTCATTGCGACTCTTAAGCAGTTAGGTGATTCATTGAATTCTATAAAAAAGAAAACTCCAGATGTTATTAAAAACACTAACGCGCTTATCGAAGTATTAAAGGTCGTTCTTGCAAAAGATGATGAAGGTACGCAAGAAGATCAGATATCCATCGACGGCGACGAAACATCCGAAACAGAATCAGATGATCAATTTACCCGTCCGTAAACATGAACCCCAAACGGAAAAAGTTTTTAAAAATATTGTTACAATCTGCATTTGCTTATGATATCATCATAAAAGATTTAATTTCAGAGGTATGTATGAAAAAGATTTTATATCTGTTGCTTTCCATATTTATCATATTAACAGGATGTCAGAGTAAACCTTCAGCAAAGACAAATGCTCCTCCGGTTCAGGGACTCGATGTTGAAAAGATATTGTCGGGATATGATTTATCTGTCCTTTCAAAAATAGATAATAACGAGCTTCCAAAATTTGTAATTGCAATTATATCTGATTCAACAGAAATTGATGAAGCTGATATTGATCTTGCCGGATTTCTCCAGACCGAAATAAACAATACCGGCAGGGTCACTCTTGTTGACAGAAACCAGATGGATAGAATTATCGAGGAACAGAAACTTCAGCTTTCCGGCATAACCGATTCCGTAACCGCCGAAATCGGGGAAATACTCGGCGCAGATTATATTCTTACCGCACAGATTGTATCCGCCAGCTCACAGAAAGTTGACAAGGTGGCCTACGATGCACTGGAAATAAATATTGTACTTCAGATTAATCTTATAAATGTCAGCAGCGGCGAACTGTATAAAAGTTTTAAGAGTGACGGCAAGACATCTGAAAAAATAATAACGGATGCCGACGGCAACCTGATTACCGGTGCAGTCGATTATGCCAATCTTTATGCTGAAGCAACACAGAACGCACTTGCATCCATAATACCTGATTTCATTGATTCGTTCCCGGCAATAGGATTTGTTCTCAGAGTTGACGGAAACGTATTTACGACTGATCTTGGAAACAATGTTCTTGCAAAGTCCGGCCAGCTGGTGGCATTCATTTCACAGGGTTCGCCCATCACGCATCCCCTGACCGGTGAAATTCTTAATTATGAATATGAATATTATGCTTCCGGAAGCATAAGCGAGATTCAGGCCAAAACATCTGTTGTGACAATTGATGATGAATCTCTGCCGCCCGGAAATGCAATTGCTGTATTGATAGACTAGGATTTTTTATTTTTCTCCGGGTGTTTTATCTCCACCCCGCCCATTATAACAACGGCCTTTATCTTTAATATCGGTACATCAGGACTGTATGTATCATCTGTTTTATTATCAATGCCGCCCATAATCGGGATACCGCCGACTTCCACATTTATACCGCGCGGCACAGTTATTTCGACACCGCCCATTATGCATGTAATTTTTATCCTTGTTGTGCCCGGATTAAAAGCTGCTTTTGAAAAATCAATATTAGTACCTCCCAGCAGTGTCAGAACATTTATATTTTTCGGCGGTTTCCACATTCCTTTCTTTTCAATCCCGCTCAAGAGGGTTAACAGCGTAGTATGATTCTTTACAGGGCCATTATTTATTATCAGGTCACCTGAATATGAACTGGATGATATTTTTGGTTCCTTATCCTCTTCTACAAAAGGAAGATCGAGTACAAGTGAAATAAGCGCATTTTTATTATCTGAATTTGTAGCTTCGTTTATTCTTTTTTCATACTCATCTTCATCAATCAGATCATGGGCATATCCATGCTGAAGAGTAAGAATCACCTGGTCACGTATTTTTTTTAAAGGTTTTTTTTCAAGCAGTGTTAAGTCATTCATCCGCTTTTCTCCGGAAATTTTAGTAAAAAAATAATATCATTATTTCAAAAAATCAACTTTTTCTTTCATCCACAAATTCACTGCTTCTGAAAATCCGTCATTATAACTTTCGCTGACAACATCAAATTTATTCCTCAGACTGTCGGGACAGTCCCTGACAATGAATGATTTTCCGGCATATTCCATCATTTCAACATCATTATAATCATTTCCCACCGCCAGACATGTATATGCATCTGCCTTTTCAAAAGCACATATTTTTTCAGCGGCTTTCTTTTTGCTTATCCCATCTGTAAATATCTCCAGCCAGCAGGTAACCCGGTCAAAGGACGACATTGTGTATATTATGGACATATCTTTTAATTCTGACTTTATTC
>CAZKOK010000476.1:0-3581 GCA_964554355.1 uncultured Spirochaetia bacterium
CTGACAGATATACCAATTTTTATATAAAGGTCAATGGAGACAGGATATTCACAATCACGCTGAAATATTATACATCCAATCCGAAAACCCACTGGATAGATTTTGAGTATTAAAAGACGAGTCGAACAAATATATAAAACAGGCGTCATACGGACGCTTTGCTATCTCTCATAACAACGGGGGGGAGGCCATATCTCCCCCGCTATATAGCAATTCTGAATTTATAAATTATGGACATGGCGATTAAGCATTTGCCGATGACCCGGCCATGACGATGTCCTGCCAGGCTGATGGAAGGGGAAGTTTCAGATTTTACTCTGTATGACCTTGCCCCTTCCCCCGCAAATCCCAAATTCACCCGTCTAATTCCACCCGGTCGCCCCCGCCAAATTCAAAAACGGCCCACCCCCCTTAACCCAAACACCCCCAGGCAAGCGGACCCAACACCCACCGCCATTTTCAAAAACAAAGCGGCCAGCCGGACCAGACACCCCCTGCGTTTTCAAATTTAGCCTGCCCTGAAACCTCCCGCCAGTGTTAAGAAAAATTAACACAATATCCGCCGGAATTTTGGTCCGCCGCGAAAATACCGCGGTCTATGTATATAGAAGGCCGAAAAAAGGCCGGCAGGAAACCTTGATGTTATCGGGCCCCTGCAGAACAGCACAATAACTGCTGTTCTTCTACATCCATTTATAAGGAGGACCATTATGGCAAGCGGAACAACATTGGGTTATTCTTTGTACGAGAATAAACTGCAGGATGATGAAGGCGGAAAAAAGTTTTACGCCCGAATCAATTCCAGAGGACGGATGACAGAGTCGGAAATTATCAAGCTGATGACTGAGCGCAATTCCACTGTAACCTGTCAGGAAGTGACAGCTGTACTCGACCTTTTAAACGAGGTTGTAAAAAGCTGTCTGCAAATGGGCTTTAATGTGCATACCAGATTATTTAAAGCCAGCTTGACTGTAAAAGGAGCATTTTAAAGCAAAGATGACGAATACGATGCGGAAAGACATCAGGTAATGTTACGGGTATTGGCAGCAAACAACTTTAAGGATTTTATCGCCAGAGACCTGAGCCTGCAGAAAAAATTCACCCACATATTCCATCTGCAGACAATCTTCGAAACCATCACCGACTCCCGGGGACAAACCCGGCAAAAACCCTGCTCGAAAAAGAACAAACCCGCCAACGCGAAATCTTCACCAGCCTGGCCAGGGTAAAAGTTGTCCCAGGTTATGAATTCCTGGCAGAACTTTTAAACAAGCCCAAATCCAGTTTGAAGTATGGAGTCAGGAAAACTGAAACTGTTATCAGGGAGAAAGTGGGAGCCGCGGGACAAAGGGGATTATAATATTAAATTTAAAAATTGGGCCGTGCTGGTATTTGTCATCAAGGCTTACCTTTCTGGGCAATGCAGAAATCCTGATATTTTGTTCTTCAATTGCCATTGTTAATGATTATAAACATGTTTTTCAGATCGGCATAATTATTTTTGGCAGGCCCTTCATATAAAAAAAACATTCCCACATTTCTTAAAGCATCAGCTCATTTACCGCAGTTATTAATAGCATGACTGTTAAGCAAATCATGGACAAAGCCTATAAATTTATCTTCAGGAACCCGGAAATATTCCTGCAGCTGCTGCACCACTTTATAGACGAAGAATTCATAAAAACCATCAGCGTTGATCAGCTCGAAATTGTTGAAAAGGGGTTCATTTCGGAAGAATTCATAAAACGTGAATCTGACATTGTATACAGGGTAAGCAGCAATACCCGGGAATTCACAGAGCATGTCAATAAATTAACGGAGATCCTGATAAACGAAAATATCATTAACAGAAAACAGTTTTCCCAATGGGCGAATATGCTGTTCAGGCCGGAAGAAGAACTGGACTTTGGGGCAGAAGATACGATATATTTAAAGAAGGGAGATAATCCGATGTTGGTAGAAATGGGACAATTATTTAAAGCTGAAGGAATTGAAGAAGGCTAATTAAAAGGATATGTCGAAGACAAACAGAATATTCTGATATTGCTGTGCAATAAAAAATTCAGTTTGAGCAAACAGGAGACTGAATTTATCCGGAGCATTACCGACCTGGAAAAGCTGGATAAGTCCCTGGAAAGCATATTATCCGCTGACAAAAAAGAAGTTGTTCTAAACATTCTTAATTAAATGAAGGGGCATACGGAACTGGAGTGCTGCCTGTAAAATATTATGATAAATATTTTTTGAAACTGTTTTTCTCCGCTAAAAATATATTTCCTGCACATCAATCAAAACAATTATTCCCCAAACAGCTTTTTGTTGCTAATCCATAAAATCACTGCCCGTTACCGCCCCAACACCAATCCGCGGCCAAACCCTCTCCACCGAAATACAATCCCCGGATTATTAAGCCGCGGATTGATATATGGTAGAGGTACGGGGCGATTAGCACGGATTATTTACGGGATAGATTTATGCTTAAGTTGAATTGTTTTAAAACCTGAGTTCTGATTAATTTTATACGCAAATGGATTCCGGCCTGCGCCGGTATGACAGGGGGCTTTGCGGAAATGACTGGCAGGCCCTGGTGTTCCCGGCAGTATCCGCTTTCATTTAGTGTGAGGATTGGGCAGTGAGTGTATTTACAGGGACGGCTTACTTTTTACGGCAAAGTTCAGCTCCGGGCAAAAAAAAGGACACGTCTTTAACGTGTCATGTCCCGTCTTGTTTAATAACAAATGGGGTTTTTTTGACGCTTACCTGGAAACTGAATTGTATATGAAAATAAATATAGCTGTAATGGACGCAATGAAAATTAAGAGCGTAAAAATATTTTTCAGTGCAAGCTTTACTCTGATCTTGATGGGAAAATCCTTCAACCGAAGTTTACCACAGTTGTCGCATCTGTATGCTCCAATTGCTTTATGAAGCATGTCATGTGCAAATCCTCCGTAAGAACTCCCTGCATTGTAATTATACTTGTTAATAATGTGATTGCATTTTGGACACCTTGGCATAATTTCGTTCTCCTTTTTTATCAGCATTATTTTCAAGAATTTATTTATATTTTTTAATTATACAATTAAATTCAATTAAATGTTTGTAAACGCTGAATTTAGCACCCTCAAGTACCATCAAATTAATATGCTTTCCGGATGCAGGCCATTTATTTTTTACTTCTGAATATTTTAAATGTTTCATAATATATACCCATTAAATATATATCCTTCATTTTAATTCCTCGATATATTGTACCGGTACATGATCAACAAGCCATACGCCATTTTGCGAAATATAAAATGAGAATCCATCTTTTTTCATTACATCAGATTTTATCTTTAGGATAACCGGTTTACCATGTCGGCTGCCTACTCTATATGCAGTTTCTTTAAGGGCGGATAAGTGGACATGCTGTCTGTTTTTTTTAATAAGTCCTATTTCCCGAATTGCATCAATATACTTTTCAGCAGTACCATGAAATAGTATGTTCGGGGGATTTAATGATTTCAGTCCTAAATCTATATCAATTGAATGCCCCTGATTGGCTCTTATACTCAATCCATCAGAGCTGTAGGCAAACC
>CAZKOK010000477.1:0-3569 GCA_964554355.1 uncultured Spirochaetia bacterium
GCGAACTGTAAAGAATGCACCTTTCCCGGGTTATATAGTTAATATTCTTCAGAGTCTTGTACAGGAAATCTGCCAAAACGAATACACCTGAGAATATAACCGCAATTTTACTGATTCTGTTTTTAATACGTAATTCCATTTTTACTTCCGCATGATTTTCCTGATCGTACAACAGGTGCAGCCCGCGGTAAATGGATTATTTTGTGTGCTTTTCATACAGCAAGATCAAGATTTTATAATGCCTGCCGTGCTGTTTATTTATTAAATATGGTTACATAAAAAAATAAACGGAATATTCTGTCTGTATATAATAATACCCGGATTATCCCGCAGAATTATTCTCGGGAGTCTGTCCCCGTTTACTTATATATTCAAAAAACCTGAATCGTTATATAATCTTCAGAAATATTATTATGTTTACTACTGCTTTTTCCGGTAGTGAAATAATAAAGGATAAATATATGGACTGGTTTTCACATAAACTCCTGTCGGACAGGCTGTATCACATTTCGGATAACGGCATTGATTCTATCTATCTTTATACAGGGAACAGTCAGGCTGTTCTGTTTGATACAGGGTTCGGGATATACGATCTGAAAAAATATGTCAGAACCATTACCGATAAACCTCTCAAGGTTTTCGGGACCCACGGGCATCCCGATCATGCCCTGGGAAGCTATCTTTTTGATGAAGTTCTTATGCATCCGGATGATGTTAAGATGAATAATTTTCCGATGAGTGATGAAGAGGCGGCAGATATGGTTTCCGGTTTCTCAGGCGGCAGCGTTCCGGAAGATTTTGATCTGAAGCGTTATAAAGAAAGAAAACCGTATCCTGTGCAGATTGACAGGGATTTCTATGATTTCGGCGATTTCAGCATCAAAGTCTTCCATACTCCGGGACATACGACGGGGCAGCTGGCTTTCCTTATTGAACCGGAACAATATCTGATAATCGGGGACACTCTGGTCCACAATAAGCCATGGTGCCACCTTGAGGAATCGGCTGACCTGGAGACTTGCCTTAAATCAATAGAAATAATAAATGAGCTGTCGGCAAAAGGCGCTGTTGTATACTGCGGCCATTCGCCTGAACCGATACCTCCCGGGATAATTGCCGAATATCCCTCCTTTATCAGAAAGATCCTGAATAATGAGGTGGAAGGGGTTATCGAGCATCCATTTATCGGCCCGGGTATGGCTTATACCATGAAAGAGCCTTACGGCATAATGGGGCCGGTCCCGTTGCCGGAGGAAATCCTCAGGTTTATAAGATACAGCAGTTCGACTGATCCGGATGACTTTGCTCCCAAATTCTGGAGCATGCCGAAAGACTTGAAAAAAACAGCGGGAATCATCAACAGTGTATTTCAAAGCATATCTGACCTGCCGTCTGATAAGCGCAGCAGGGAACTGGACAGGATAAAAACGGACCGGCTGAAAATCCTGGATATGCTGCCTTCCATTCTGGAAAAACGGGAAAATCTGGCCGACAGTCTGAATGATGATTTCAGCGTATACGCAGGCAGCAGGGAGTACTCACTGCTGACAGTTTCAGTACTCCGATGCCTGGGAATACCTGCCAGAGTGCGGGCCGGATTCGCGGCTTATATAATACCGGGGGAATTTACCGGTCAGTGGATTACTGAAGTATACCTGCCTGATGAAAAACGCTGGATAAAGATTGATTCGGAAAGGATGGTTTTTGAATTTTCAGATAATGAGTTTATCAGTGCCGGGCGGATGTTTATGGATCTGTCAGAAGGAAAACAGGCTGCGGCTGTAACGGATCATATCGGTGGTTCCGGATGGATTACTGCAGCCAGGGTTCTGTTCAGTGATTTCTGCAGCCTGGTCCATGATGAGCCGTGGTACGAACCGGATACGGATATTTTCAGGAAATTCAACATGGAAGAACCGGATGATTTTGATAAATTTACAGGCAGACTTTCAGGATATGAGAAAAGGCTGATAAAAGAGATTGCATCACTCCTGTGCAGCCCGGATCAGAATCTGAATAAATTGATAAAACTGTATCAGGAGAATTGTAAATAATATGAAAACACAGAGTGACAATGGAGACGGGACTTATACAAATCCCGTAATTGCTGCAGACTTTCCGGACCCTGATGTTGTCCTGGTCGATGATGCCTATTATTTCGTTTCGACAACCATGTTCACTTTCCCGGGCGGAACAGTCCTGAAATCCTGTGATCTTGTCAACTGGGAATACTGCTGCAATATCATCCCGCGAATGGATTACAGTCCCTGCTATAATCTGGAAGGCGGAAACCGTTACAGTCACGGTATGTGGGCAAGCAGTTTAAAGTACCACGACGGAAAATTCTATTTTCTGTTTAACACTCTCGATGAAGGCGGTTTTCTTGGGACTGCAGAAAAAGCCGAAGGCCCCTGGGAAATTTCTCATCTGCCGCGGGGGTTCCATGATCCCGGGCTGCTGTTTGATGATGACGGGAAAATTTATGTAGCCCACGGGTATAATGAAATTTATATCACGGAGCTTGATTCGGAGTTTGCGGCAGTAAATGAAGACAAACTTGTATATTCAGGTGATATCCGGAAAGGGCTTGAAGGTTCCCATTTGTATAAAATAAATGACTATTATTACCTTTATGCCACATATGGAGGTCTGGACGGATTCCAGGTTGCATTGCGCTCCGGAAATATTTACGGACCATATGAACAGAATATCGTATTGCGTGATATGTCTGACGGCCCCGGTTACGGCATTCATCAGGGGGCCCTCATTCAGACCCAAACCGGAGAATGGTGGACATTGCTGATGGTTGACAGCGGGCCTTTCGGCCGCTTCGCTTCGCTGCAGCCTGTTGCCTGGGAGAATGACTGGCCGACAGCGGGCGTAAACGGAAAAGCTGTAATAACTCACAAAAAACCTGACACAGGAAAAGTATGCGCGATAAAAACCCTGCCGACTTCCGATGAGTTCAATACCGGACAGCTGGGAATGCAGTGGAGCTGGAACCACAATCCTGAACCGTCAAAATGGTCGTTGACAAAAAATCCCGGCAGGCTGAGGCTGGAAACTGCTAATATTGCCGACAGTCTGCCGAATGCCCGCAATACCCTCACCCAGAGAATGTTTGCCCCTTATTCAGACAATACAATTACCCGGGCAACAGCAAAAATGGAATTCAGCAATATGAAAAACGGGGATACAGCGGGTCTGGCTGTCTTCCAGGACCCGTACGGGTTTATCGGAATAACAAATAACGGCGGACAATATAATATCATCATGGTTAATAACGGTAATACCATTGAATCAGTGGAAATTGACAAATCTGAAATATACCTCCGGGCTGATCCGTTCTACGGATCCGGAGCTGCAATGTACTACGGGGGAAAAACTGTTGACGGAACGGGTACCGTCACCTTTTCCTACAGTATGGATGGTAATAAATTTACACCGATCGGAAATGTAATGCAGATGCATTTCAAGCTGACAGTTTTTACGGGCAACAAATTCTGCCTGTTTAATTATGCCGGACAGGAATTGGGCGGTTATGTTGATTTTGACTGGTTTCATGTGGA
>CAZKOK010000478.1:0-3565 GCA_964554355.1 uncultured Spirochaetia bacterium
ACAGGGAATATCTTCCGCCCGAAAGGGTAATAAAAATAAAATTTACAGTTACTGCCCAGGGATCGGTGACCGGCATTGAACTGCTGACAAATCTGGGGTACTCGGAAGTTGAAACAGCCATAAAAAACTGGATGAGGGGGTTCAGATTTACCCCGATATTCGGCAGCAGTTCTGTCGAAGGAACTCTTGTTATAAGACTTGATGTGGACTGATATGAAGATCAGTGCAGTAGGATTTGATATTGACGGGACGCTGTATCCCAACCATCGGATGTTCATTCATACATTTCCCTCATTTATAAGACATCCGATACTTGTATGGCATTTCTCAAGAATAAGAAAGCAGATCAGAAATGAGGAATATCACGGTTATTTTCATGCAAAGCAGATAGAGCTTCTGGCTGACAGCATGAAAATCTCAAGGACCAAAGCGGCCAGGATTCTAAAGGAAAACCTTTATGATGAATGGGATAATTACTTCAGCAGATTGAAATCATATCCCTATGTAAAAGACTTTATTCAGAATCTCAGAAAAAGAGGAATAAAAACAGCGGCCATGTCTGATTTTCCGATCGGCAGAAAACTTGAATATCTCGGACTTGATGATTTATGGGATGCGGCCTTCAGTTCCGAAGAAACCGGCTATCTGAAACCTTCTCCTGTCCCGTTTACAAGAATGGCCGAACTTCTGAAGATTGAAAATAATCAAATTTTATATGTGGGAAATAACTATAAATATGATATAATAGGAGCCGCAGAGGCTGGCATGAAAACGGCCTTTCTTGGCAGGGAAAAAGCCGGATTTTTGGCGGATTTCTATTTTGAAAGCTATATTGACCTCGAAAATCAGTTATTTTCCGCCATGCAGGGATAATAAATCTTTATTTAAACGGAAAAATATGATTTATTATAGTTAATTAATTTAAATATTTTAAAAATACCGGTGCAGAACAAATTAGGGAATTGTTCATGCATTTTTTATACCGGAGAAAAACTGGGAGATATTATGAATGGTAGTTTTGATTTTGGCGATGCTGTTGTCATCATAATTGTAGTCATTATCATTGTTGTTTTTCGAATCCTTGACAGAAATAACAGATCTCTTGAGAAAATAAAGCGTTACAGTGAAAAAATCAAAGGCGAAATTTCATCTTTTGTTGATATCAAGGCTTCGGACCTGAAAAACATGAATATCGAGCTTGATATTCACAGAAAGACATCGAATGAAGTCCTTAAAAGGATCGGTGAATATGAATCGGGATTCAGACAGCGTCTGCAGGTTTTTGATGATCTTCACAAAAAAACAGCAGATTATGATGCCGCGCTTAAAGAACTTAATTCAATGTCATTAAGGGTTAATGAAAACCTCCAGAAAATACACAGGCAGTCCGAATTTGTGGACAAGCTTTCGCTAAAACTGAATTCCTCCGCAGAAAAAATAAATCAGGTTGAAAAAAAGCTTCCGCAGCTTACCGAGGAATTCAGGGAGCTTAACAGGAAAGCCCTGAAGGAAGTAGGGCAGGAAGCTGTTTTAAGAATCAAGGATGATGTTGAAAAAGCGCTTGATGAGGTTGAAACAGCCAATGCGAAAATAAGTGAATTCAGCCAGAGTATTGACGATCTGGAAAACAGGGCTGCTGATATTGAAAATGAAACAGTTGAATCGCTGAAACAGCGTACGATTACTCTTGTTTCGGATACTGATGAAGATATTGAAAAACTCAAACAGGACCTGAATGGGGTTATTGATGAATTCAGAATAAAAGCGGAAAGCCTTGAACAGAGTTACCAGGCTTCTCTGCTTGAAGCCACCGGCAAGAGCAAGGACCTTGAAGGCGCCATTTTTACCAAGGTAAAGGGGTTTATTGAAAAACGGGCCGAACAGACAAAGAGTGATGTGGAAAAACTCATTAACCAGGGAAGGGCCGACGCAGAGGCCAAACTCAATTCTTTCGGTACAAAAATTGACGGCTGGAAGACAAAAACCACCGGCGAAATCAATGAATTTATCCAGGGCCTGAAAAAACAGTATACATCGATTTCCGAAAGCACTGACAAGCAGATGGGCAGTGTCAGAAACTCAATACAGGAAATAACCGAATCCATAGATAAATGGAAAACTGATACTCTGGGCTTGCTGGAGACCGATAAAAAGACTTATAAAAAGAATATAAGCAAAATGGGTGATGATATTGGAGATGCCTATGCCGGAATTGAAAAACAGGTTATAAACTATGAGGAAAATCTTACATACAGGTTTTCAAGGCTTGAAGAACTCGGAACAGATATCGATGCCCTTGAAGAGAGTCTCAGGCAGTCCATGGAAGCTGCTGTTGAAAATCTGAAGAAGAATTTCAGGACATATGAAGCAAGTATTGATGATCTCAAGAAAGAAGGCAGGGAAAAGGCCGAAGAAGATGTGGAGCAGATCAATGTTGTTATAAGTAAACTGGAGCAGGAAATACTTGCCCTGAAAGAGAAGGCATATGAAAATGTATCAGAAAAACTGCAGGTATTTGAAGATGATTTTTTCAATGATCTTAAGCAGCGAAACGACAAGATAGACCAGGAATTTGAAAAGCTGCAGGATACCCTGAAAAGCAGGATCGATGACATCAGTACGGAAGAGGCTGAAAAGCGGATCCAGATTGAAAAAGAATATTCTGAAAATCTCAGAAATGAGATTTCAGATGTGCATAACAAGACCTTCTCGATGTATGAAAAATTTGAAGACCAGGTTACAGGATTTCAGAACAGAATAAATGAAAGAATGAATATTACCGAAAACGGTCTGAAGGGGCTTGAAGAAGACATCAAAAGCGAGATGATAGAAATAAAAAACAATGCAACGAGTTATTTCCAGAAGGAATTTACCGAGCAGAGTACTGCCATGATGGAACTTATTAAAAAGGCGGAACGGGATGTTGAAGGGGAAATATCGGGTCTGGAAGGAGCTTTTGCTGCCGGAAAAAAAGATATTTCTGCAGTTATAGAAAATACCCAGTCAGATATTACCGTATGGCAGACCAAAGTTCTTCAGGAAATGAAAGAGGCCAAGGAAAATGTTCAGGGTGATGTTGATCTTTTCAGAACAGATGTTCAGGTAACCATAAGTTCAATCAGGGAAGATTTCCAGAGACAGCGTGATGATTTTATGCTTGCCAACCAGGAAGAGCGTAATGCAATGAAAAAAGAACTTACCGAAATATCCGAGCAGATACTTGACCTTGAAAATGCCCTGCGCAAGAGATCGGAAAGCGCGCTTGAGACTTTTGAACAGGATTTTAATAACTTTGCACTCGATTTTCAGAAAAAGGGCCGGGAATTTCAGGCTGATATTGATCAGAGAATCAAGGATTACAGGCTTTCCTCAAAGGATATTCAGGAAAAAACCGATGCGATCCAGAAAAAGCTTTACGGCAAGGTTGAGGAAAACTATAAAACGCTTTCCGTCACGCTTCAGGAAATTGACAAGAAACAGAAGAGTTTTCTTAACCAGACCAAGCTTTTCGACAGGGCGGATTCTCTTAAGCATGCCCTGACTGAAAATATTGAAGATCTTAAAA
>CAZKOK010000479.1:0-1351 GCA_964554355.1 uncultured Spirochaetia bacterium
TCTTAAATGATGCAGGACTGCGGCTGCAAGAATGGTGTCGTATTTTTCCGGAGGCAGATTGATGTTCCGAATATCGCCCTGGAAGATTTCGGTTCTGCCGGAATTAACAGCTGATATCCGTTCCTTTGCTTTATTCAGCATACGGATACTTAAATCAAGCAGATCGCAGTCCGCTTTTTTTATATACTGAAGAAGTTTGAGTGTATTGTTTCCGGCCCCGCAGCCGATATCAAGAACTGTCCTGATATTGCTGTTGACTGCAACAGCCGCCCTGGTGATAAGCTCCATGGCAAGGGGCGCATCAACAGCTGCTGCCTGACCGGTTTCCAGATTGGAAAATCTGTCCACATCGGCGTCGAATCTTTTTTTTATTTCTTCCGTTGTGGATTTTTTATCCAGGCTGTTTTTCATATTCAATTTCCCTGCTGATTTGATTACTTAAGCATTTTCTCAACAATTTCCGCTGCATCGGAAACGCATCTGCTGCAGACCTTTTCTTTCAGGTTATTTCCCGAAAAATATTTTTTCCCTTCTTCACTTATCAGATCGCAGCCGAGTAGCTCGCGGCAGATGATGGTTCCGTGGATTTTTTCAAATTCCCTGCTGAATTCGTGTACAAGGCCGTAAGTCTTTTCAGCGGCTTCTGAGTCATCGGCTTTGTATTTACCGTATCTTGAGCCGATTACCATGAAAGCCCCGGTTACAGCGCCGCAGGTGTTCTGCAGCCTGCCCATTCCGGCTCCGAATCCGCCGGAAAGTTTAAGCAGCTCTTCTTCGGGAACATCAATTACATCCTTAAAAGCTGCAAGCACTGACTGTGCACAATTGAATCCGCCTGAAAAATATTCCACAGCTTTTTCGCTTCTTTTCATAATACACCTCAGGATTTAAAATATTCAGATATTTATTAAAATAGCTTTAGCATCCAGAAACTTTTTTACAAGTTTCATATTACCGAAAAAGGAAATTTTATCAACAGGCAATTCCGCCGGAACCGATCTTGTAAGGAGTTTCCAGGCTGTTTCATCGCTGAGTTCAATCAAGTTCTCGTGTTTCCCGGGCAGGGTTCCTTCATACAGATTCCAGCTGCCGTTTTCCCGCAGGATGGACCAATCGCCGCCTGCTTCTCCGTTTATTCGAATAATTACTGCTGTATTATC
The DNA here is from genome assembly GCA_964554355.1 of uncultured Spirochaetia bacterium. GTDB lineage: Bacteria > Spirochaetota > Spirochaetia > CAZKOK01 > CAZKOK01 > CAZKOK01. Next base: position 1,161 of record CAZKOK010000479.1, read on the forward strand.
TTTGGCTTTTATATTTCTGTACCAGAAAGGAACGGCGCGGATTAATGTCTCCAGAACAGGATAAAGGTATTTTCTGCCGGTAATCCCTTCGGCCCCGGCGGCTTCGCGGATTTGCTGCTGATGATGCCAGCGTTCGGTGTATTCGCGGGCGATATCAAACCAGTTTTCGGATTCCGCCTCTCCGGCCCATG